>NZ_JBBNLS010000011.1:0-84303 GCF_040092305.1 Collinsella sp. CLA-ER-H6 | reverse complement strand
TTCTTGACGGCCTGAACAATCGTCAATATCGGTCGGAGGGGTGGCTTTGTAAAGCCGTTTGTCTCCACCCGCGTAGCGGGTGGTTTAAAGCTGGCCGCTGCGCGGCCAGCGGACTAAAGTCTTGAACCAGATTGGCGTCTACGACCCCAACTCGGCCAGCCGCAGCGCCCGCCGCTGGGGCGTCGTAGAGGTCCTCAACGAAGTCGAAGCCATGTGGGCCTACTACTAGTCATTGGGGACAGACTTAAATGAGTGGTCATTGGGGACGCTCTTGTTTGACTAGTCATTTAAGAACGTCCCCAATGACTAGGTGAATAGCAAAAGCCCCGCAGTCGGAGCGGACTGCGGGGCTCATGAAGAGAGGCTAGTTCGTGGGCGCTTTGCCTAGCGCCCACGAGAGAGGCAACAGAGTAGAGACTACTCGTGGATGCGGGTACCGGAGAGACCAGCCATGGTCTCGGCGGCCTTGTCCAGAGCGCCGATGATGCAGGTACGGCCCTTGCGGGAACGGGCGAACTTGATGGCAGCGCGGACCTTGGGCTCCATGGAACCCTTGCCGAACTGGCCC
This sequence comes from Collinsella sp. CLA-ER-H6, assembly GCF_040092305.1. NCBI lineage: Bacteria > Bacillati > Actinomycetota > Coriobacteriia > Coriobacteriales > Coriobacteriaceae > Collinsella > Collinsella sp. CLA-ER-H6. Next base: position 83,735 of record NZ_JBBNLS010000011.1, on the reverse strand, counting down.
TCGTCGGCCAGGCGCTCGGCCTCGTCGGCGGTGAGGTCCTCGAGCTCCTCCTGGTTGGGCTTGCCAAAGTTGATGGCGACATGCTCAACGGCGGTCAGCAGGAACAGAACGTCGGCGTCGCAGTCCTCGGCCAGCAGCTCGCCGCCCAGGTCCTTGTCGATGACGGCGGGAACGCCCTTGTAGCAGCCCTTGTTCTCGTAGTCGCGGACGACGGGAATGCCGCCGCCACCGCAGGCGATGACGATGAACTCGTTGTCGAGCAGGTTGAGGATGGAGTCAGCCTCGACGATCTTCTTGGGATCGGGGGAAGCGACGACGCGACGCCAGCCGCGGCCGGAATCCTCGACGAAGACCTTGGAGGGATCCTCGGCCATGAACTCCTTGGCCTGCTCCTCGGTGTAGAAGGGGCCGATCGGCTTGGTCGGGTTCTTGAACGCGGGATCATCCGGGTCGCACTCGATCTGGGTGACGACGGTGGCGGCGTGCCAACGCTTATAGCGCTTGTGCATCTCGCGGCCGATGCCCTGCTGCAGGTGATAACCAATGTAGCCCTGGGACATGGCGCCGCACTCGGGCAGCGGCATCTCGGGGGTACCGATGGCATCGTGGGCAGCGGCGAAGGCGTTCTGGATCATGCCGACCTGCGGGCCGTTGCCGTGGGTGATGATGATCTCGTTGCCCTGCTCGATGAGGCCGAGGAGGGCATGGGCGGTGTTGCTCACGGCCTCGATCTGCTCGACGGGGTTGTTGCCGAGGGCGTTGCCGCCAAGGGCGACGACAATACGATCGGGCTTGCCAAGAGGCTTAGACATTGCTGGAATCCTTTCTGTAAAAGGCCTACAACCCATTAATAACCCGCGTCCGTGCGATACGCGAGTTTATTAAGGTTTATATTCTCTTTATCGCTCATTTTATTCATTTTGAAAATAGCGGAACGGTGAACGGTCGTTTTTGTCCGCTCAGCGTACAGAACTCCAGCTCAGACATATCTACGTAATTTACGTGCGACTTTATTTAAATGAAGCGAGGATTATGTCGGATTATGCAAACTACATCTCTGCTAAACACAAAACGGACAGCGCAATATCTTACTCGCGCTATACGAGATTCTATGCACTTATAAGTCGAGTATGCACCCCTGCAAAAACAAGGGGCTTTTCATCCAGCATAAGGAATAAAGAAGGGCTCCGAAAAGGCGGCAACAGCCAAGTCCCCCATCCATCCCCAAAGTGGCGCGAGGTTTCGCGGCAAAGCCACGAAACAGCGAAGGGGACGGAATACCCGACCAACCACATCCGTCATCCGCCCACACAATCCGAGGACGTAGCCGTAGCAGGATCTGAGGGCTAACCTTCGCGGACACTCCGCAGGACGAAAGAACCCCCGCCGCACGTAATGCGCAGCGGGGGTTCTTTCATGTCCGAGGACGTCCGCGAAGGTTAGCCCTCAGATCCTGCGGTGGGAGACCTAGGCCTCGTTGTACACCGTCTTGAGCTTCAGCAGATGCTGATAGCGGTCCATGGCGGCCTGCTCGTTCTCCTTGAAGAGCTCCTCGGCGCGCTCGGGGAAGGAACGCGTCAGCGAAGCGTAACGGGCCTCGTTCATCAGGAACTCCTGATAACCGCCCGCGGGCTCCTTGGAATCGAGCGAGAACTTCTTGCCGGCAGCAGCCTCGGGGTTGAAGCGGAAGAGGTTCCAGTAACCGCACTCGACAGCCTTCTTCATCTCGGCCTGGCAGTTCTGCATGCCACCCTTCTTGATGGAGTGCATCTCGCAGGGGCTGTAGCCGATGATGAGGGACGGGCCGTCGTAGGCCTCGGCCTCGTGGATGGCCTTGAGGGTCTGAGCCGGGTTGGCGCCCATGGCGACCTGCGCCACGTAGACGTAGCCGTAGCTCATGGCGATCTCGGCCAGGGACTTCTTCTTGGTCACCTTACCGGCAGCGGCGAACTGAGCGACCTGGCCCAGGTTCGAGGCCTTGGAGGCCTGGCCGCCGGTGTTGGAGTAGACCTCGGTGTCGAAGACGAAGACGTTGACGTTGTGGCCGGAAGCCAGGACGTGGTCCAGGCCACCGAAGCCGATGTCGTAGGCCCAACCGTCGCCGCCGAAGATCCAGAAGGACTTCTTGGTGAGGTAAGCCTTGTCGGCGAGGATCGCCTTGGAAGCGTCGCAGCCGCACTTCTCGAGCTCGGCAACGTAGGCAGCAGCAGCGGTCTTGGAGGCCTCGGCGTCGTTGACGGAGTCGATCCAAGCCTGGCCGGCGGCCTTGAGCTCATCGGACGGACCATCGGCAGCGATGATGTCCTGGGTAGCGGCGATCAGCTTCTTCTGGACGGCCTCGTAACCGACGGCCATGCCCAGACCGTGCTCGGCATTGTCCTCGAACAGGGAGTTGTTCCACGCCGGGCCGTGACCGTCCTTGTCCTTGCAGTAAGGAGCGGTGGCAGCGGGGTTGCCCCAAATGGAGGAGCAGCCGGTGGCGTTGGAGATGAACATGCGGTCGCCGGCGACCTGGGTCACCAGACGTGCATAGGCGGTCTCGGCGCAGCCGGCGCAGGAGCCGGAGAACTCCAGGTAGGGCTGCTTAAACTGGCTGCCCTTGACGTTGGCCGCGATGAGCTCCTTCTTCTCGGAGACGTTCTCGACCATGTAGTCCCAAACGGGCTGCTGGTCCATCTCCTGCTCGGTGGGAACCATCTCGAGGGCGCCCTTGGGGCAGACCTTGACGCAGTTGGTGCAACCCATGCAGTCGAGCGGGGACACAGCCATAGTGAACTTCATGCCCTTGGCCTTGGGGCCCATGGCGTCAAGCGTGCGGGTAGCCTCGGGCGCGGCGGCAGCCTCGTCCTCGGTCATCGCGAACGGACGGATGGTGGCATGCGGGCACACATAGGCGCACTGGTTGCACTGGATGCACTTGGTCTCGTCCCAGTGGGGAACGACCACGGCGACGCCGCGCTTCTCGTATGCGGAGGCGCCCAGCTCAAACTGGCCGTCGGCGCAACCGACGAAGGCGGAAACAGGCAGGCTGTCGCCATCCATGCGATCGATGGGCTCGAGCAGGTTCTTGACCTGCTGGGCGATAGCGGACTTGGTCTCCTCGGAGAGCTCGACGGGGGCGGCATCCTCGGCAGTTGCCCAGTCGGCCGGAACCTCGAACTTACGGAAGGCGGTAGCGCCGGCATCGATGGCCTTGTGGTTGGCGTCGACGATAGCCTGACCCTTCTTCATGTAGGACTTGGTAGCCGCGTCCTTCATGTACTGCAGGGCGTCCTCGGCGGGCAGGACCTTGGCCAGCGCGAAGAAGGCGGACTGGAGCACCGTGTTGGTGCGCTTGCCCATGCCGACCTTGGCCGCCAGGTCGATAGCGTCGATCAGGTAGACGTTGACGTTGTTGTTCGCGATGTAGCGCTTGGCCACGGCGGGCATGTGCTCGGCGAACTCCTCGTCGCTCCACTGGCAGTTGACCAGGAAGGTGCCGCCCGGCTTGACGTCGCGGACCATCTTGAAGCCCTTAACGATGTAGCTGGGGTTATGGCAGGCGACAAAGTCGGCCTTGGTCACGTAGTACGGCGAACGGATCGGAGAATCACCAAAGCGCAGGTGCGAGACGGTGACGCCGCCGGTCTTCTTGGAGTCGTACTGGAAGTAGGCCTGGACGTACTTGTCGGTGTGGTCGCCGATGATCTTGATCGAGTTCTTGTTGGCGCCGACGGTACCGTCGCCACCCAGACCCCAGAACTTGCACTCGATGGTGCCGGGAGCTGCGGTGTTGGGCGCATCCTCGGCCTCGGGCAGGCTCAGGTTGGTCACGTCATCGACAATGCCGATGGTGAACTCGCGCTTGGGCTCGTCCTTCTTGAGCTCCTCGAAGACAGCGAACGCGGACGCGGGAGGCGTGTCCTTGCTGCCCAGGCCATAACGGCCGCCGACGACCTTGATGCCCGTCTTGCCGGCCTCGTAGAGAGCGGAGACGACGTCCTGGTAGAGCGGCTCGCCGATGGAACCCGGCTCCTTGGTACGGTCCATGACGGCGATCTTCTGGACGGTCTCGGGGAGAACGTCGACGAAGTGCTTGATGGAGAACGGACGGAACAGACGAACCTTGACCAGGCCGACCTTCTCGCCGTGAGCGTTGAGGTAGTCGATGACTTCCTCGAGCACGTCGCAGAAGGAGCCCATGCACACGACGACGCGGTCGGCATCGGGAGCGCCGTAGTAGTTGAACAGGCCGTAATCGGTGCCGAGCTTCTCGTTGATCTTCTTCATGTAGCCCTCGACGACGGCGGGAAGCTCGTCGTAGACCTTGTTGCAGGCCTCGCGGTTCTGGAAGAAGATGTCGCCGTTCTCGTGGCTGCCGCGGGTGTGCGGGTGCTCAGGGTTGAGCGCGTGGTCGCGGAAAGCCTGGACGGCGTCCATGTCGCACATCTCGGCCAGATCCTTGTAGTCCCACATGGCGACCTTCTGGATCTCGTGGCTGGTGCGGAAGCCGTCGAAGAAGTTAAGGAACGGGGTCTTACCCTCGATGGCGGCAAGGTGAGCCACCGGCGAGAGGTCCATGACCTCCTGGACGTTACCCTCGGCGAGCATGGCGAAGCCGGTCTGACGACAGGCCATGACGTCAGAGTGATCGCCAAAAATGTTCAGGGCGTGGGAAGCGACGCAACGCGCGGAGACGTGGAAGACGCCCGGGAGCTGCTCGCCCGCGATCTTGTACATGTTCGGGATCATCAGGAGCAGACCCTGAGAAGCCGTGTAGGTGGTGGTCAGAGCACCGGCGCCCAGCGAACCGTGAACGGTACCGGCTGCACCTGCCTCGGACTCCATCTCGACGACCTTGACCGGGGTGCCGAAGATATTCTTGCGACCCTGGGCCGCCCACTGGTCGACATGGTCGGCCATCGGGCTGGACGGCGTAATGGGATAGATTCCCGCTACCTCGGTGTACGCATACGAAACATATGCGGCCGCCTCGTTGCCGTCCATAGACTTAAACTTACGCGCCATATACCCCTCTCCTCTCATATAGGTATACAGGCCCCGGCGATCGCCGGGATGTTGGCGTGATGGGATTTACGCTGTTGCTTCCAATCATCTGGCAGGCAGGCTCAGCAGCAGGTACGTGGCGTGGAGAGAAGACATGCCGAGGCGAGGGCCAGCTGATGCGCCCCACAGACCCGACCGCCCGTCTTGCACATGACCGAGCGCCGCAAAGGCCGCATGCCGGATGCTCCCGGGCACGCCCCGGCGATGGGAAGCGCCCGCAACGGAAATCCGCATGCGGGTTTATTGTACCCCGCCGTCAAGTGTAATTTCGACAAATATAGGCGGGCGGTAAAGGTTTACCTCGGGTGACTGCCAAGGGCCAAAATGGCCCCTCCATCCCTGGGCGACTGGCTCTGGCGCGCCAAGGAGTGTCCCCAAGTGCCGGCAGAAAAGGAACGTCCCTAACTGCCGGCTAGAGGGCACCGAAGAGAATGGCGTAGGTAGTGGATTCGCCGAGCTTGAGCTCGTCGCCGGGATTGAGTTGGGCGGAACGGCCGGGCTCGACCTGAATGCAGACGCGCGTGGCCCCGTTTACCACCACGGTTCCGTTGGTGGACGACAAGTCCTCGACGTGCCAGATATTTTGAGCATCGCACCAGATATGGGCATGGCGGGCCGAGACATCGTCGCCGACGTCGGTAATATCGCCCTCACCAGTGGCCAGCGCGCCAATCTCAACACCCTGCTCACTCGGCTGAATCCAGCGCGGGGCGCTCACGACAAAACTGTTTTGCACGCGCAGCAAGCCCAAGGGGTGCGCCGGGGCGGGTTCGCGTTCGCCCGTAGTCATCGACATGCCAAGCGAACGCGGCGTGGAGGTGCCTCCGCCACAGGTCGCGTGCGCGTAGTCGATGGCATAGTTCACCGAGGACCGCACATCCGCCGAACAACCGACGGCGACAAACAGCACCAGCACGGCCTCGGCGCGCTCGGCGGGCATGAGTTCCGCCGCCTGGGACAGGCGATCGAGCGCGTTGCGATAGAGATTCGTGTCCTGATGGCACTCTTCGAGCGCGCGTACCATCGGTTCACCTGCAGGACCGCACACCATATTGATCACAGCCGTGGAGTCCATGGGATTGCGCTGGCGCAGGGCCAGTTGCGACATAATACGCGCAGCCGAGGTACCGTATTCGGCAAAGTAGCGCTGCTGAAGCGTGCCGACCGGCGCGCGAACGATAAAGCGGGAAACCCAAGAGCGATCGGCGGCTCGGCTCTGCGGGCTGCGGCCGTCGGCGAGCGGACGGGACGAAAGCACCAAGCCGCACAGCTCGATATGGCTCAGATGCGCCGCGCGCTTAATGATGTCAAACATGGCCCCGCATGGGGTGAGCTCAACTTGAGATGCCATGACCTAGGCCTCCTTGGTCGTAGAAATAGAATCGGACGATACTTCGACAGGTCCGCCAAAAGTACGGGCAGCTGCGGCTCCACCGGCAAGCGGAGTCGCCATCTGGGCTTTTGTGCGTCGCGGTGCCGAAACGGGAAGTTCAAAGGCAAAGCTCATCGCAAGCAAAAACCACGTAAGCGTATAGGTTGCAACCAGAGCGGCAACAAGGCCGCCCATCACGGCGCGTTGGGAAAATACGCTACATGCAGCCACAACCAGCACCGGAACCTCGCAGGCAGAAAGCGCAAGCACACCCTGCAGGAAGCCCGAGCGCCGATCGCGCGCAAGTGCCCCCGCGGCAACGCCGGCTATGCCTGGCAGCGCCAACGCCAGTGCGGCAATAATACCCGGTAGCGACCCAGACCACACGAGCGATCCCAAAGTCGCCGTCACGCGGGCGCCCGACGCCAGCAGCGCGGCCGAAACCACGACCACAGCCCAAACCACGCTGCAAACGACCGCCGCACCGATCATCGCCGCGCGACGAACCGCGCGGCCAGACGCATCCATGGGGCACGGCGTGAGCGGCTCGCCGCGGAGCGAACGACCGACATTTTGCGCATAGTGGTCACAAAACGCCGAGAGCGCCGCCTCGACCGCCGCCGGCTCGGGACGATCTTTTTGATGGCTGGACAGACAGGCCATCACCACGTCGAACAGCTGGGCATCGACAAACGCCAGCGCATCGCGTAGCTCCTCGGAATCCGGCTCAAGCCCCAGCTGCTGGGCCTGCTCGGCCGCGGCGAGCGCCACATCGGGCTCACGACGAAGCAGCTGAGTCAAATCGCAACCGGGCGCATGGGCGCCAATGGGATAGTCGGGCCGCGTGTCCATCTTGAGACGGTAGGGGCTGGCGATGTCACGCGTCTTTTTGCGCGAACCCGAGGTGCCCGAAGTGCTCGGCGCGGCTTCGTATGGCGCGACGCCGGCAATGAGCTCGTAAACCGTGCTTGCCGCGGCATAGACGTCAATCGCCGGCGACATACGCAAAGCACGCAGGTCGGGAATATCGTCGGTGAGCATCTCGGGCGGGGCATAGGCAACCGTCGCGCGACGCAGCGTGGCATAGCGCTCCGTAAACGACGCCTTGCCGCCGGTACCGGCCACGGCCGACGCAGGCTCAAGCGCCAGCGATGAGCCAAAGTCGATCAGGCACAGGTCAAAGGTGCCCTCGGCAAGCTGCCGGTCAAGCGGTAGACGCGCCGTGCGCACCATAATATTAGCGGGCGAGATATCGCGATGGACAAAGCCCTCGCCCACCAGGCTCATACGGCAGAGCAGATCGAACAGGTCGCGACCCAGACGCGCCGCCACAAGCGGCGACAGGCGTCCGGCATCGTCCACGGCAAGTCGCGAACGCAAGCGGGCAAGCGTCTCGCCCTCGACCCATTCCATGACAATTGCAGGCACACCGTCGACCTCGCCCCAGCCATAGAGGCGGGGAAAGCCCTTGAGGCCCGAAAGGGCGCGATGGCATTCGTATTCCTCGCGAAACGCTGCCTTGAACTTGGCGACCAGCGCCTCGTGAGCGGCATCGTCGTCGAACTCATCGCGCGCCGGCAAGATGAGCTGCTTGAGTGCCACGGCCTCGCCTTGGGCGTTGACGGCACGCGTCACGCGGCCGATACCGCCACGGCGCATGGTGGCATCGTCGGCAAACAGCATCGTAAAACGACGCAGATAGGCAGGCAGTTCGTCCTGACCGAGCGCAATGGCCGGCTCAAACCCGTCGACACGCGCAAGGCGCAGGCCGACCATGGGATCGCGACCGAGCGATTGTGGTGTGGTGGATGCAAGATCGGTCATCATAGGGCAAGCGCCGCCACGTTATTGTTGAAGTTACCGAGCGCGACGTCATCATCGCCGTAATGGCCGACCCATTGACATAGGTTGGTGTAACAGCCCCACAGATTGGCATACTGCTGATACCACTTTGACCGGGGCGAGAATGTCTGACGACCGAACTCGGCTCGAATGACAAACATCTCCCCGACCAGGCTGTCGCACGGTCTGGGATCTCCCGTAGAGTTATAGGTCGAGACCACGTCATTGGCACGAGAAACATAGCCGTCGAGCATGTTGTACTTGGTCAGAAGCCAACTGTGAATGCCCTCTTCTTCAGCAGCGGAAAGGCCACCGGAGTTTGCATCGTTGTCAGTGTTGCCGCCCGTCGAGCCGCCGTTTCCAGACCCTCCGGTAGAGGAACCCGACCCAGAGCCGCCGCCCGAACTCGATGAATCCGAGCCGGAGCCAGAAGTATCCGAGCTACCGGGCTTTCCGGACTGCTGGGCGTCCTGCTCCTTTTGCTGCTCGACCTTATTCACCGTTGCCGCCACGCTATTGTTGGACAACCGATCGATGATCTTGGTGTTGGTGAGCACGATGGTTTTGCCATTGGCAAGCGTGACTTCGTTGTCCGGGGCCTCGGCGCCGTCCGCACCGTCGGTGCCAAACACAATATGCGCGACCACACTTGCCCAAGCATATCCAGTCGTGGTACCCAGATCACTTTTGACCTCATGCCCCACACGCGGTTCGCGTGCGGCATGCGCCTGCATCATGGACGGCACGGTCATGCCATAGGCAGAAACGCCAGCTATGACCAGCACCAGCGAGCACAATAGCAGTGCGTACGCCCGCGGCGCCAAGCCCAGTCGGCGTCGCATGCGCACCGCGGCGCCGCGCTTTGTCTGAGTGCCACCGGGCCGCATGCGTTCTCCTCCAAGAAAAACACGCCGCTCAGAAGCGGCGCATTCATTCAAATCCATATTTGAGTGTATCAGCGAACCCAAAAGGTTGCGCAACGAATGGGCAAATTAAGGATGCGAGCGGAAGCATCCATGCGATAAGCGGATACGAAGCATCTTTATTGCACAACAAACTCACAGTCGCACGGGGAAATTATGACTACCCCGTGCGTCGCGAGGAAAACATACGGCAGGAGCAGGCTCGCCACCTAAATCGCGCGACGGGCCTCGATGGCGCGGCCAAGCGTAAGCTCGTCGGCATACTCCAAGTCGCCGCCCACGGGAAGGCCGCTTGCCAGACGCGACACCTCGACGCCCAACGGCTTGATGGTACGGGCCAGGTAGCTCGCCGTGGTCTCGCCCTCGATGTTGGGGTTGGTGGCGATGATGACCTCATGGATATCCTCGTGACCCAGACGCGCCAGCAGCTCACGGATGTGCAACTGCTCGGGACCAATCTTGTCCATGGGGCTGATCACGCCGCCCAGCACATGGTACAGACCATGGTAGCTGCCCGTGCGCTCGATCGCCTGGACGTCGCGCGGCTCGCCCACAACGCAAATGCGAGTGGTATCGCGCATCGGGTCCTGGCAGATGGAGCACTCGTCGGCCGTGGCGTAGTTAAAGCAACGGCTGCAAAAGTGGACCTCCTGCTTGACCTCCAGGATGGCCTCGGCCAGGCGGCGGGCCTCCTCGGCATCGGCCTCGAGCAGGTAATAGGCGATGCGCTGGGCCGACTTGGGACCAATGCCCGGCAGACGGCCCAGCTCATCGAGCAGTTTTTGCAGACTGTGATTCGCACTCATATATATGCGTGTCTTAGAACGGCATGCCCGGGATGTTGAGGCCGCCGGTGATGGCGCCCATCTGCTTGTTAGCAAGCTCGTTGACGCCGCGGACGGCCTCGTTGACGGCAGCCATGATCATGTCCTGCAGCATATCGACGTCCTCGGGATCGAGGGCATCGGGGTCAATAGCGAGGTTGACGAGCTCCATCTCGCCGTTAACGGTCACCTTGACCATGCCGCCGCCGGCAGAGGCGTCGACGGTCTGGGACTTGAGGTTCTCCTGCGCGGCGGCAAGCTGCTCCTGCATCTTGCGAGCCTGCTTCATCATCTGCTGCATGTTCATACCGGCCATGATGGCTCCTTTACGTGTGGCCGCACGCCGAGCTGCAAGGGCAGCCGGAGCACGGCGGGACTTTCAAACTCAAAAATCGTACCACGGCGCGCGGCGAGAGAGCGGGGCGGACGTGTTACCTCAGTCGATATACATGTCCTGGAGTGCAAGCCGCACCCAAAGATTATGCAAAGTTGAATAATTCGCATCTGCATAATATTGAAAGCTAAATCTTGTAGAGCCGGAATCCGGCATTTTCTGCATCCAGCTAGATAACAAAATGCCGAACCGCTGCTCGAGGCGGCGCTCATGATGGCAGGGTATAATTTGATTGTCACAGACAGCAATTTGGAGGTGCCCCCATGAATGCCCCCGACGCGCTCCAAAATATCCGCTCAAAACACCCCGTCGCATATGTGGTTCTCTATCTCTTTGTCGGCTGGGCATTGCTGGTTATCATCACCCATGCTATAGCCTTTGGAGCAGAACTGCTGATAGCCAACTCGGACCAGCCCACCGTCAAATGGGAAGCGACCGATGAGTGCACCGACGGAACCCGAACCGTTTACTACAACAGCCCGTCCCTCTACCAAGAGTTCAAGGTCAAGATAAAGGACTCCAAGATTGTCGATGCCGAACTAGGCTCTTTATTGACAATCGGAGCAACCGTCAACGCCGAGCAAGTCGAGTACACGGACAGCCATGCGACGTATCGTATCGACCTCAGCATCCTAGGCCGACCGTCACGCACCTGTCTGCTCGAATGCGATATACGCGGCACCACACTACACATGTCCGAAATACAAATGCGCCCGGGCAAGGGGTTCTCTTCTTGAGCAGTATACCCGCCCGTACAGCTACTCCACCGGCTTGAAGATGGTGGACTGACCGAAGACGCTGCGGATGAGGGCTTTGGCCTCGTCCTCGGTCTGCGGGATGCTCGGGGCTGCACCCTGATGGCCGAAGGGGCTGCCCGCACCGGGGTTGGACTCCCAGGGAGCTGCAGGAGCGTCCTCCTCTTTGGGGGCAGTTGCAGCGGACTCGGGCGCGGACGCCGCACCCGGCACGTCGAACGGAGGTAGATCGTCCCCACCAGCATCGGCAGCAAAACCGCCGACCATGGCATCGTCGTAGGGAACCTGCTCGGATTCCCACGGCGCAGACGACGCAGCAGGCTGACATTTGGGAGCGGCAGAGCGCTCGGGCGCACGGGGCGCGGGCTCAGTCGGGAGCTTACCCGTGGCAGGAGCGCCGGCGGGGTTGTCGGAGCGTAGCCAGGGGGCTTTGCCCAGGTCAGATGACCTGGGCGCGAGTGTCGGAGCAGCCGGTTTGGGCGCCGCGGGCTTAGGCGCCGACGGGGTCGATGCCGCTACCGGCGCCGCTTGCTGCTGCGGCGCGCTGGCGCTCGAGGATACAGGGGCCGCCGAGGACACGGGTTGCGGGTCCGCAGATGCCGCAGCCCGTGCAGATGGAGAATGCTCCTCATGTTGAGGAGCCGGCGTGCCACCCCCATCCAGGACATAGTCGACGGTACGACGACCGAAGACCGCGCAGACCGTCGGCAGGACCACCGACTGCGTATCGGCGCGACCGAGCATCTTAATGGCAAAAGTCGAACCTGCGGGGAACGAGACCGTGAGCTTGGAGCCGTCGTCGGCCGTGGCGCGGGCGTTGAGCAAAAGCCCTGCGTAGGAAGCCTGACGTGCCTTGACACGCTCGACAACCTCGGCCCATTTGCGCTGCAGCTCTCCGGCATCCTCGACCGCGGGCGTCTCGGCAGCACCGGCGGCGGCAACCTGGGCGGCATTGTTGGACTGGGGCTTAGGTGCCGGAGCGATGGCAGGCGCGGGGGCCGCAACGGGCTGAGGCGTCGGAGCCGGCGCAGGCTGAGGTGCAGGCGCTGCAGGCTTGGAAGCTGACACGGACGCAGAACGGGGCGAAGGCTGGGCAGCCGGAACAGCAGCACCACGGTCCCAAGGCATACCGCCCTGGCGCGCGGACGTAGCAGCGGGGGCAGCGGATGCCGCCGGGGCGGCAGCGCGGGCGCCCGAAATGAGCGTCGGCTGCTGGGCAGCAGCGGGTACGGATGCTGCAGGCGCGGCGGCCTGAGCAGCAGCCACGCTCGCCGGCACGGCGCCGTTGGCAACCATGGCCTCCAGGCGTGCCACGCGCTCGGCCAATGCCTCAATCGTTAAATCGGCCTCGGGACGTGCCAGGCGCGTGCAGGCGATCTCGAGCACCAGGCGCACGTCGCTCGCGCCCCTCATCTCCAGTGCGGCATCGTCGAGCACTGTCAGCACACGAGCCAGGCGGTCGGCAGGATGCTCGCCAAAGGCAGCGGCCTCGGCAGCAAGCGCCTCGGCCTGCTCGGAGCCGCCCTCAAACAACTCGGCACGGGCACCGGTAACGCAGGCAACATACACGTCGCGCACGTGCGCCACCAGGTCGCGCGTCAGCTCCAGCAGATCGTTACCTTCCTCGACCTGCGCGCGAATAAGCCCATACAGCTCGGCAACATCGCGATCGGCAATGGCGCGGGAAAACTCGCCCAGAATCTGGTCCGAAACCTCGCCTAAAAGCGAGCGGGCGTCGTCCGCATGCACAGAACCGTTGCCAAAGACGCTCAGCTGCTCCAGCGTGGACAACGCGTCGCGCATGCCGCCCTTTGCATGGCGCGCCACGATGGCGAGCGCCTCGTCGTCGTAATCGAAGCCCTCCTGCTCGCACACGTATGCCAGGCGATGCTCGATATCCTCGTTGCCGATGCGATGGAAATCGAAACGCTGGCAGCGTGAGAGGATGGTCTCCAGAATCTTTTGCGGGTCGGTGGTGCACAGCACAAAGATCACGTGTGCCGGCGGCTCTTCAAGCGTCTTGAGCAGCGCGTTGAACGCCGCCGTCGTGAGCATGTGGACCTCGTCGATGATATAGATCTTGTACTTGCCGCGCACCGGGGCAAAGTTGACGGAGTTGATGATCTCCTCGCGCACATTGTCCACGCCCGTGCGGCTTGCGGCATCGAGCTCGTAGACATCCGGGTGGTTGCCCTCGGCGATGAGCTCGCACTCCTCGCAAGTGCCGTCGGGCATGCAGCCGCTTGCACCCTCGGCGCGCGCCGCCTCGGCATTGCGGCACAGCAGCGCCTTGGCAAGGATGCGCGCCATGGTGGTCTTGCCCGTGCCGCGCGGTCCGCAGAACAGGTAGGCGTGGGACAGGCGCCCCTCGGTGATGGCGTGCTCGAGCGTCGAGACGATATGCTGCTGGCCCACCACAGAGTCGAAGGTGAGCGGGCGATACTTTCGGTACAACGATTCCATGGGTGCTCCCCCGGGTATACTGAGTCTTGTTGCCGCGACGGCCAAGCGGTCGCACGGCATACTGCATTCATAATAACCCGTACGGCGAGCCCGCCGCGATAGGAGTCCAAAGAGCATGGCAGACGCAGAGAGCAACCTCGTTCCCTCCGAAGCAGCCGACCAGGTCGAGGTCGCGCTCGAGAAGCAGGCCGCAGCCGACGACGGCATCCTGTACCTCAACGAGTACCAGTACGAAAACGACCTGGTCACCGACTTCGCCCGTCTGGTCGCCTCGCCCAGGCGTCGCGGCTCGCTGTATGTCGCCGCGGCAATTGCCGCGCTCATCGGCATCGGCATGCTGGTGGCCGGCGGCAACTGGATCAAGTTTGGCGTCGTGTTGATCGTGTTCGGCGCCTTTTTGGCCTGGTGGAGCAAAAACCTGCACCACACCCTCGCCCGCGACTTTATCGACGCCGTCGAGGCCGACGAGTCCATGGGTGGCCGCTATCGCCGCGTCGCCGCCAACGAGGACGGCCTGATGGTTTGGGGCAAGAGCGGCAAGTCGCAGTTTTTCCCGTTTGAGAAGCTCGACCACGTGCTCGACGGCGAGCGCATCTTTGTGGCCATGTTCGCCGACCAGGGCGTGACGATCCCTAAGGACACCTTTGTGCGTGGCGATGCCGAGCAGTTTGGCTCCTTCCTCAAGGCGCGCATCAACAAAAAACTCCGCATCGAGACCAAGAAGAAGAAAATGAAGGCCGAGAAGGCTGCCGCCGAAGCCAAGCAGGGCGACAAGGCCGACAAGCCCCAGGACAACAAGCACAAGCAGAAGAAGAGCAAGAAGAAGCGCTAGGGCCGAGCGCCACTGCGAAGGGAATCTTGTCCCACTTTAGTGCAGGATTAGATTCCCTTCGCAGGGCCTTCGAACTATTTAACTTCAAACCTAAAGAGCCTTCTCTCTGGCAGATCGGTCATCTTCATCGTATAAGTCCCAGGAAAAGCCTTCTCAAAACGGACGGTCTCGTAACCTTCGAAATAGTCGTTGGTGTTTTGCATCATGAATGGGACGAGCAACTCGTTCTCCGCCCCAACCTGTACAGCAAACGCAGCAGAGCCGCCCAGAGCCGGCATTGCCTGCGTTATCAGATCGGTATTGACCACAAAGTCATAGTTTGGCGCAGACTCCGGCACCAAATGCCAAACATACGTTTTGATTCCGCCTTCGACATTGTCCTTATTCCTGACACGCATCTTTACGGCGATAACACACGTGATGTCGGCGTCCTTCAATTTCGTTTTCGTATCCACGATGCCATATTTTGAATAATCATCATGCGCACGCTTGAGATACTCGCGCGGCGTGAGCAGCTCTGCCCCGTCTATGCAAAACGAATACCCGTCAGTCGCCACATCCTTCGACCCCAGAAACGCCCCATCCATCGAAAGCCATTCGCCCTCCGCATAATATTTCTCAGGAATGACCGTCCGGTTCCCGTTAACGACGCTCACCCTCATGCCCGCAAGGCCGGTAGCAGCACAGCCGAAAAGAGCAAGCACCGCCCTTCTTGTCCACAGGGTCTTCTTCATCGCGCTCACGACCTTTCCCGAACTTTCACAACGGCACCGTCGCGCATGCAGTAAACCCGATCGGCCAGCTCCTCGAGCACCTCTCCGTCATGGCTGGACAGAATAACCTCGCGACCCGTTGATGCCGCCATCGCCACAACGCGCTTGAGTATTTCCACGCCCGCTTCGTCGAGGGCATTTGTTGGCTCATCGAGAACAAGTAGCTTCGGCTTTTCCATAATTGCCGCAGCTATCCCCAGACGTTGCTTCATCCCAAGCGAGTATGCTCGGAACTTCTTTTTTTCGTCTGCATCGAGCCCCACGAGCCGCAGGGCAGAGCGAATGTCCTCGGGGGTGGCAACGCCCTTGATCTGAGCGATGAGCTCCAAATTATCGTAGCCAGACAGATATCCCAAAAAGGAAGGCGCCTCGATCAACATCCCCAGACTCGGCGGGAACGAGATGTCCACCCCAAGCCTTTGGCCATCGATAGAGATTTCGCCTTCGGTAGGCTTGATCAATCCGCAGACCGCTCGCATAAGCATGGTCTTACCCGAACCGTTTATCCCCTGAAGCCCAACCACAGTCCCAGGGTCAACCTCGATGGACACGTTGCGCAGAACATCGTTTTTGCCCATGCGCTTCGATACGTCCCTAACGATCACGCTCATATCTTGTCCCCCTTTTCTATAAGGTCGGCCCTTCGAAACCACAGTCCACCCAGCGATAGACATAACGACATAAGCCCAATTGATGACAAGACGCTCGAGCCCGCCGCGATTCCCTCTTTGACAATTCCGCCCCAGCGCAACAGCATTAGGGCGTTGCCCAGCAGTGCCCAATGTCGTGCATATGCCGAGCAGATCAGGTAGCTCATTAAAACCACAAACGAGACCGACGGCCCAAGTACAAAGCCAATCACTGCCTGCGCAAACGCAAGCGCCTCGAAAGCAAAAAAGAGACCTGTGAAAAACGGCAGCGCATCCGCCTCGCCAGCTTTGAGAAACCACGGCGCCAAATTAGCCAGCTGAAGCGACTCGCCATGAATGACCGCGCTGAACGAGGAGCTCACCACCAAGCTCCAAATCACAACAGAGCAAACCACCACGAGCAGCGAAAATGCCGTTACCGCCGCCACCAAGATAAAACGCGAGGCCCACCAAAGGGTTCTTGCCCGGCATCGAACAAGTGCTTGCAAACCAAGCCCGTGCAACGATTCGGTCGGATAATCGAGTGTTGTATAGAGAATAAGCAGAATGAGGAATAGCCACCCTAACGGAGGCACAAACATGACCCCGGGCCTAGGCTCAAACGGAGCAGATCCGGCAAACACGAGCGCAAGATTATCCGCAAACCCCAAAGTATCCGTCCTGACCCCATACACAGAAGACAATCCGTAGGCGTACACCAAGTTCGCAACGGTCACTGCCGCAATTGCAATAAAAGTAAGGATGTTCTTCTTCAAAACGGTCCTCAGGTCCGCGGCGACCAGCCTAAACAGCATCAGACCACCTCGCGTCTTTTTAAGAATCTCGCGGAAATCAAAGAAAAGACGAACAGCAAAATGATTTCTGCAAACCCTGCTCGAATGTCGGGCCAGTTATTTAGTGATTCCGACCTGATGCTGTTAAGAATGTTGCAGTTAAAGCCGACGCATGAAAGGACGCTAAAAATCCAATCGTTAACAAAGTGCCATGCAACCATAATCAGATATGGAACGACCATCGCCTTGATTCTGCTGCGAAACACAACCGACAGACCGGTCACGGCCATGGATAGAACCCCCAGCGCCACCGCATCGAAAAGCGTATAAACCAGCACGTATAACAGAGGCCGGGAATAAAACAGACCAGAAAAATAGCTATGCAGATAGAGTCCGACGTAAGTCGATTCGTCGACCCGGGGGAGATACGCGGGAAACAGCATGGAGACAATCAGAAAGTTCACGAGTAGCGGAATAGCCGTGACCGCAAACGCAGAGAGGAAAGCAGACAGCATCTTCACGTTCACATATGCATTTCTAGAAACACGCGTGCAGACCTGCGCCTCGTAACCGCTCAAACGCTCGGACAGGCATGACCACGACCCGGCCAACATGGCAAGCAACGGCAGCGCATAGAAAAACACCGACGCTAGCAACGGCGCGTTCGCGCTCACAACGATCCAGTTACCAAAGCTACTTTCACGCGTTTGGCCGAGGTATGTCTGAGACTGCAGACCAATGCCGTAGCCAAAAGATAACAGCTGCTTGCGCTCGGCCTCGAGTGCCCACCACGCCTCGATGGCAGCTGCCATCGAAATGGCAGTCGCCAAAATAAGAGCCAACGCAAATATAGGATTGCCAAATATCTTGGACAGCTCGTGCCGTATTAGATTTCTATTCAACTGTCATCATCCTCCCTTCGGCCGGGCCGAGCGGCAACGCTCGGCCCGGCCCTAATCACAACAAGAAGCTGAGGATTGGCTAGGAGGGAAGTTTGTTAAAATGGCCCCAGCAATCGGGGCTCCACTTTCCATAGACCGTGCCGTATCCGGACTCGGCCCATGCGGTCAGACGAGCATGACTGCGTTTGTTCTCACGGACGAGGTTGTATATCTCCCATTCATGCTCATGGTTGGAGCGATACACGCCCTGCGTGCAATTCATGTTGCCCGTTCCTCTATTGTCATAGGCACCGTCCACGTACAAACGTAACGGCTTTCCCGAATAGCCCATAATCCAAATGTAAACTGAAGATGAGTCGTGCTTCGAGCGATAGCCAGTTGCGCTCGTGCCAGAACATTGAAAAGCGAAATCTGTATCCTTGTTGTTCTTACATGTGGCAATTCCAGCATCTGCGCTTTGCGAAATGCTCGAAACCTGGGAAGTGTCGAACTCCTCTTGAGCAAATGATGCGGCAGGTGCACCCATCGACAAGCCCGCAACAATCGCCAAGCCGACTCCGATTCGAGCAATAGCGCTCCTTGGCTTAATCATGGCCTTCTCCAATCAAAAGCGGTTAACAATGCGTCGACGCACGGCAACCTTTGCATGAATGGAGAAAGATGTCTGTAAACACTCGCTATTGAGTTGATAATCCAGGCGTTTACACGTTATCTACCTGCGATAACAATGAAATAAGCTCCGCTTTGTTCTTGATCTTCAACTGGCGGTAAGATGCGGATCGCAACGCTTGCACCGTAGATGCAGCATAACCTACGTCCTCCGCAATGGTCTTTGTCGTTGCGCCCTCTGCCGTCATCAGCAA
Source organism: Collinsella sp. CLA-ER-H6 (assembly GCF_040092305.1). Lineage (NCBI taxonomy): Bacteria > Bacillati > Actinomycetota > Coriobacteriia > Coriobacteriales > Coriobacteriaceae > Collinsella > Collinsella sp. CLA-ER-H6. Next base: position 65,323 of record NZ_JBBNLS010000011.1, on the reverse strand, counting down.
AATTTGCGACTGAACATCAGAAAGGGAGCGCGACGCAAGCAGGGCAAGCTGGCGCACGCGAGCTGCTTCGGTAAGCCCGTTCGCGCGGTACTCCAAGACGGCCTTCTCGTTCTCAACCGAGCGGGTGAGCGCGATGTGCGTGACGAACATGGGCGCAGACCAGCAGACGATCACCGTTGCCACGACGACATTGACAGCCGAACTTTGCCCCAGCAACGAAGTAAGGAACAACGGCTCGAAAACCATCAGGTCCTGCGCCATGTTGAGCAAGACAGCCCAAACAGGAGCCGTCGCCCCAAAGCAAAGCATCCATACCCCGAGCATTTTGCGCTGCGGACAGCTACGCAGCACTATATATGTGAGCAGCATCCCCGTCAGTACCGCAAGTCCATGGATTCGCCCCCTAGTGGCTGCATAGATTAAAGCGGATACACCTATTAACGCCAACGGCACGATAGCCCGAGTACGGCCACGCGCCTTAAATGAACACAGCCCAACAGCGAGCGAAGCCATAGACGTCATGCCGCAAAACAGGACCGGCACAGCCATCAACGGATCGCGTACGCACCTCCATGCCGCGATATAGACAAAAGACCACTCCACAGCAGACAGTATCGCCCATACGCACGGGCTTCCGAGCCCGATCGCCCCATCCGCTCCATCCAGATCGTCCCCGCGCTTCGGTTTTCTACCCGCGCTGCACAGCGACAGAAGCAGCCCGAGACCCAATGTATAGCTTGCAAGAGAAAAGGCGATTGCATGCGTAACACCGGATCCCCAATAACTATCCGCCATTACCAAGGGGCCCGCTGCAAGGAGGATGAAAAATAATGTGAGCAGGTATCGAAACAGCCGGCGCGTTCGAGCTGATGCCGACATATCGTCAGCATGCCGCTGCGGCAGCTCAGGCCCTACAGTATCACCCTCACCCGCAAACAACGCCACGAGCTCGCGTGAGCCCGCAACCGACGCCTTCCCGTATGCTCGGTGAAGCGTTGTTCGCACCGTCGATGGCTTCGTACCCGTCTCCCTGGCAATTTCCGCCGGCGTTTTCCCTTTGAGCAGCAGTCGGACAAACTGCTCTTCTCGAGGCGACAGGGCAGGGGAAAACACCCCCGCATCGAATGGGTCGGACGTGCGAGGGGTATCCGAATTGTTGTCCCGTTTCTCCCTTAGCAATGTGTATACGAAGGCGGCAACAGCAATAGCGGACCCCATCGACAGTGATGCAATGACCGTGGCACCGCTTGCAAAATATGCCACCTCGACAGCCGGAACAAGGCCAATGGGAACTGCTACGAGCACAGAACGGGCAAACACGTTGCCCTGCCCCCGACCAAAGGCGCGGGGACAGCAAAGCAGCGGGACCGCAGCCAATACGAGATAGACCAGAGGAATTAAAAGCACGATGCCAATTGATGCGGCCGTTACAGAGGGCATCCCCCATGGCTCGGGAACGACTCTCCATGAAACTCGACAGCAAAACAGCAGGCAAGACAGGACAACTACTGTTTCTGCAAAAAGCGCGCTCTGCGGTCGGCGGGTCCCCCTTTCGCCGTCCCGCGCCGCCCCCCGTATCAAAGGAGAGCCCGCCGTATCCCAAATTACATATGAGAGGAGCAACGACCCAGTGAAGCACGAGGCGCATGAAACGCCGCGCAACAACCAGATAGGCGCGAACACGAATGGAATAGAATCTCCGCGAGCATAGAAGGCCAAGTCGGCCCATTCGGGAACCGTAGCAATAACACCAAGGAAAACACCGATAGCACCGAGATGCTTCGGCCGTCTTATTTCTCTCCCCTTGCGGAGCGCAACACCGTGACCAAACGCCGCGAGGCATGCGCCAAGGATAACGAGCCAGGTCATTGCACCTGATGCCAGGCCGATTGAAGATGAAAACCGGTGATAAGGGGTGACCGCCATTACGATAAGCGCAACGGCACAGGCAGATGTAGCAGAACGGCGGGAAAAGAGCATATGGCCTCCATAGCGTGTCATTATATCGCTCGGGCTGCTCATTTATCTCCGCGCCCACACCAGCCAGCATCAACGCTTCAGGCGAACTCCAATCCGAGCCAGATCACGGTCCAGCTTTTGTCCGCAGTCCCCGCATCAAAGCGGGATGCGGTTTCCTTTTGAGCGCCGATTCGGAAAGCGCATCCCGTTCTGAGTCAATATTCTGGGATGCAGTTTCCGCAGCCTGCCCCGTTGGGAAAGCGCATCCCGCAATTTGGACGAAAACTGGGACGCGCTTTCCGGATGGGTCGAGACGAAGGCCAAGCCAGATAGGCCACCTCGCCCCGCTACCTTCACCATGCGCCCGAGCGTGCTAAACTAGCAGCATCTATGCCACCGCGAACGGCTCGGCTCAGCGCCCGCCACTCGCAAACGAACTTTAAACGCACGAGGGTTGGCCATGCCGCTTTTCTCGCAACATACCGCCCGGTTCTCGCCGGACGTTCCTTTGGAGGGCACCAGCTCTCGCGAGCTGCTCAAGCGGTACCAGCCGCTCGAGACACTTGCGACCGGCGGTTTTGGCTCCATCGAGATCTGCCGCGACACGCATCTGCGCCGCCGCGTCGCCATTAAGCGCATCCCCCTTATCAACGGTGCCGGCATGCCCGCCAGCGACATCATGGATGTCCTGCGCGAGGCGCACACTGCCGCTATGCTTCAACATCCCAACATCGTGCAGGTCATCGACTTTACGCACGACACAGCCTATGCCTACCTGGTTATGGAATATGTCGATGGCATGTCGCTGGCCGAGTTTTTGCACCGCGTGGACGGCCACTCACTTACCTTTGACGAGGCCGCGGCCATTGCCGATGCCCTGGGCCAGGCGCTCACCTTCGCCCATAGTAATGGCGTACTCCACCTGGACATTAAGCCCGCCAACGTGCTCATCGACCACTCGGGCAATGTAAAGCTCACCGACTTTGGCATGGCGCGACTGTCGTCCGCCGGTGGCTTTGGCGGCTCGCGCGGCGGCACCATCGGCTACATGCCGCCCGAGCAGCTCGATATCGAGACCGGCACGGTCGACGAACGCGCTGATGTCTTTGCCCTTGCCTGCGTTATCTATGAGGGCTTGTGCGGCAGCGCACCCTTTATGGCGGCCACGCCCGCCGACTCCCTCGACCGCATCATCGGCGGCGCCACCTATCCCAGCGAGCTGATACCACACTTTCCCCCGGGAGCCGAGGCTGCGCTCATGAGCGCGCTCTCCCCCATGCCGCAGGACCGCCCCAACAGCATCGAGGCATTTTGCGACCAGCTCCTTGCCGGTCTGGGCAGCGTACGCGAGGGCCGTCGCAGCCTGGAACAAATGGTTGGCGAGCTTTCGGATGACGAGCAGGAGCTCGACGATATCGAGCCGTCGCACTACGAGGACGACGCCATCGAGGTCGACCCCGCACTCGGCTGGGCGGGCACGCGCTGGAGCCATGCGCGCGACTACACCATGCGCACTATCTCGGCGCTAACGTGCGGCACCTTTAGCTTTTTGCTGATGCAAACGGCCGGGGTCGCGGCGCTTCCCGGCCTGGTCATTGCGGCCATCGCGATCGGCGCGGCGGCTGGCCTGGCCCCCCAGATTGGCTCGGCCATCTCGGCTGTGGGCTTTTTGGTGCTCATGGCCAACGCCACCATGCAGGCGCAGGGCATCCTGTCGATGCTGCCCGTCGCGGTGATCTTTGCCGCCGCCATGTCCGGTTGGTGGATCGCCTGGGGTCGCACCGAGGCTGCCGCGAGCGCCGCGCTCACCTGTGCACTCGCGCTTGGCTGTCTGACCGGCAATACCTTCCTGGCAGCTGGGGTCACCGCCGGCGTCGCGTCATTTTGGCTCGGCCCGGCAAGCGCCGCCGCGGCAACGGGCATGGGCGCGCTTTTTGCCCGTCTGGCCACGGTCGCGCTTTCAGCCGGAGGCGTGCTGGGGCTCGGTAACGTTGCCGCAGCGCTGGGAGACCCACTCCTTTGGGCTGCCTTTGGGCTGGCCGCGGCAACTGCCGCGGCGTCATCTGCGCTGCTCAATGCCCATGCCAAGCGTGCCGATCAGGGCTCAAACCTTGCCGCAATCGCCGCCATCGCTGTCACCGGCATCGGCTGCGCAGCGGCGTCCTGTCTTGCACACCATATGGAAATTGCCAGCCTTGCAGCCGCGGTCATCGCCAAGGCGGCGGTTGCGGGAATCCTATCCTCTATAATCGTTGGGATATGCCTATATTTGCTCGGATACCAAAGAACCTATACGGAGAGTGATCTTTCGTGAACTTCCTGAACATCTTCGAGGACCACGTGGCCGGCATCTTCGGTGCCACCCGTGCCCCGTTCTCCTTTAAGAAGCTTGCTAAGCAGGCCGCTCGCGACATGGAGGATCAGACTCTGGTGATTAACGGCGTCAACACGGCGCCGGCACTCTATACCATCCTTATCGCCGCCGACGACGATCCCATGCTCGCCCCGTTCTACCCCGAGCTTTCGCGCGAGGTCCGCGAGTTTGTGAAGGCGCAGGCCGAAAAGCGCCGCTATGTCTTTGTCGGCGAGCCCCTCGTGCGCTTTATGATCGATCCGCAGCTGCGCGCCGGCAAGTTCTCGGTCTTTGCCGAGAACGTCGATGCCCCCACGCTCGGCCGCCTGTACGAAGAAGAGCGCGCCTATCAAAACGGCCTGGGCCAGAACAACTCCGCGGCAAGCCGTGCCGCCAGCGCCCCGCGCGCCGGCCAGCAGCAGTTTGCTGCCCCGCAGCAGCAGCGCCCCGCCGCCATGCCCCAGCAGCAGCCGACGCCTCGCGCCGCCGCTCCCGACCCGCTTGCCGTGGCAGACCCCTTCGCGCCTAGCGTCCCCGACCCCGCCGCCGCACCCATCCCGGTGCCTCAGACCGTCTCGCGCGACGCGCTTGCCGGCATGGGCGGAGCCGCCGCGACCGGTGCCGCCGTGGGCCTAGGCGCCGCAGCCGGCATCGCCTCCAACATGGCGAGCACTCGCGCCCCGCAGCGCCCGCTCGCCCAGCTCGTCGACGTCGTGAGCGGCGAGAGCCATAGCATCACCTCCGCACAGGTGACCATCGGTCGCGAGCGCTCAGTTTCCGACATTGCCCTGCGCGACCCCAACGTGTCGCGCCGCCACGCCCAGCTCACCTTTACGGGCTCGGATTGGTCGATCGAGGATCTCAATTCCACCAACGGCACGCTCGTCAACAACCGCCGCATTACGCGCTGCCCGCTGCGCAACGGCGATCTGCTGACGTTTGGCCTGAGTACCTTTGAATTTAGGGGATAGTCGCTTATGAACATCGATATCGTCCTTTTTGCAGGCCGCATCGTTCTGGTCGCCCTGCTCTATATCTTTCTGTTCGCCGTCATGAAGACCGGCGTGGGACTTGTGCGCGGGCAGCGCCGCGACTCGGCTATCTGGACGATTGATGTGGACAAGGGTCCGCGCGGTATCCGCGGCATCCACGTAGACATGCTCGGCCCCGTCATCGTCGGTCGCTCACCATCTTCGGACATCTGCATCAACGAACCGTTCGTTTCGGCCTCGCATGCGCGCTTTTCGCTGCAGGGCCCGGCGCTCATCATCGAGGACCTCAACTCGCTTAACGGCACGCTCGTCAACGGCCGCCAGCTCGTGGAGCCCGCGACGCTGCGTGAGGGCGACGAAGTCCAGATTGGCGACGTGGTCATGAAGGTGAACCGTCGATGATCGACGAGGAGAACAAGTCCGCAACCATGACCGAGGCACCGGCTGCCGCCGCAGCTGCATCGGCCCACGCCGCTCCGGCGGGCTCCGCACCCGTGGAACCCGAGGACACCGTGTTCTCCCTGCCTCTTTCGCATGTAACGCATGATATTTCGGATCTCGCCGATAACGAGGACGAAGAGGATGCCGCAGCGGCGCCCATCGGCGCACATGCTGCGGAACAGCCCACAGCACCCGAAGCAGCCCCGGCGCCGGCTCACTTTGCAGAGCCCGTCGCCGCGGCAATCAACGAGAGCGCTGCGGTGTTTGCGGCACCCGAGCCCGCCGCGCCGGCGTTTCCCATAGCCCCGGCATCCGAGGTTGCGCCCGCGTCTACGCCGACGCCCGAGCCTATAGACGTCAGCCCGCAAGACGACGAGTCGACCGCCCGCGTTTCCGAGGAGCCCGACTCCCCGGACACCGGTGATTCCGAATCAAACGCCGAGACCGACACCGTCTCTCCCGGTGACACCGCCGAGATCGACGTTGCTGCCGTTGAGGCCAAGCTCAAAGACCCCGGCTCGACCATGAGCTTTGAGCCCCTGACCGAGGAGCGCATCGAGACCGACTCGACCTATGATGCCGGCACCACCACGCAACTTATGTGGGGCGCCCGCTCCGACGTTGGCTGCGTGCGCCCGCACAATGAGGATTCCTACCTGGTGCAGTCGCCGCTCTTTTGCGTATGCGACGGCATGGGTGGTCACGCTGCCGGCGAGGTAGCCTCTTCCATCGCCGTCGAGACTATTGCCAAGACGGCCCCACAGTCCGCCGACGCAGCACGCCTGGCCGCAGCCGTCGAGGCAGCCAACGCCGCCGTAATCGAGGCGGCCCTGAACGGCCTGGGCAAGCCCGGCATGGGCTGCACAGCCACCTGCGCCTACATCGAAAACGACACGCTCGCCATCGCCCACGTGGGCGACTCTCGCGCCTATCTGCTCCACGAGGGCACGCTCATCCGCGTGACCCGCGACCACTCCTACGTGGAGGAGCTCGTGGACGCCGGCGAGATCACGGCAGACGAGGCTCGCGTCCACCCCAACCGTTCGGTCATCACCCGCGCACTGGGCTCGGACCCCGCCATGTATGCCGACCACTTCACTCTGCATATCGAGGAAGGCGACCGCCTGATCCTGTGCTCCGACGGCCTTTCGAGCATGATTCCCGATAGCGATATCGAGAACATCGCCACGCAGTCCTCAACCGCGCAAATCTGCGTCGACAACCTAGTGGACGCGGCGCTTGCCGCCGGCGGCCACGACAACGTGACCGTAGTAGTCGTTGACCTGGTTGACGATGGCGTCATGCGCGAGGCGCAACGCGTGCGTCGCCGCAACATTACTATCGCCGCCATTCTGGCCCTCGTCTTTGTGCTGGCAGCTGGCATCTGGGCCTACACGGGTGTCACCGGCTCGTACTACCTGGGTACCTACCAGGGCAATGTCGCCGTCTGGCGCGGCCTGCCCGGCAAGCCGCTCGGACTCAAGCTCCACTGGCTCGAAAGCGAAACCAGCATCAAGCTATCCGACCTGCCCGAAGACACGCAAAACCGCCTCAAGGCGGGCATTCCGCAAACAAGTGTCGACGATGCGCAGGACACGATATCCAAGTACCGCCACCAGATCGACGAGGAGCAGACCCGCCAGGTGATCGACGCGCAAACGATTCGCGACAACACCAATCAGGGATCGACCTCCGAATCAGATTCCGAGAAAACCGCCGAACAGTCCGCCGAGGCCGAAGCCTCCGATAAGAATTAGAAAGGGAGTGCCGCTTATGAGTCGCCGCAACACCGAGCTGCTCTTGCTCATCGCCTCGGCGTTCCCCGTCATCCTGCTGTATGCGATGTACGTCCTCACCGCGGGCGCTGCCATCTCCTTTGAGACGCTCGCCGTACCGATCGGCCTCTTTGCCGCCTTCGCCGCGGCACATATCGCCGTGCGCATCTTGGCGCCCGGCGCCGACCCCGCCATCCTACCCATCGTATTTATACTTTCGGGCATCGGCATCACGTTCGTGACGCGTCTCGCCCCCGCTCTCGCCATCTCACAGCTCATCATCCTGTTTGTCTCGGTGGCCTTGATGGTGGGAACGCTCGCGTTGGTTAAGAACCTCGACGTGGTCATGCGCTACAAGTACACCTTTGGCATCATCGGCATCATTCTGCTGATGCTGCCTATCTTTATCGGCACCACGATCTCGGGCTCCAAGCTGTGGATTCGCATCGCGGGCTTTACCATCCAGCCCGGCGAGTTCGCCAAGGTCTTTATCGTCCTGTTCCTGGCCGGCTACCTGGCCGAGAACCGCGAGCTGCTCTCCATCTCCAACCGCAAAATCCTGGGCTTTAAAATCCCTCGCCTGCGACTGCTGCTGCCGCTGTTTGCCGTGTGGGGCGTGTGCCTGCTCGTCGTCGTCTTCGAACGCGACCTGGGTTCGGCCGTGCTGTTCTACACCATCTTCTTGCTGATGCTCTACGTTGCCACGGGGCGCTTTTCGTATGTCGTTATCGGCCTTGCGCTCTTAGCTGTCGGAGCCGTGGGCGCCTACAAGTTCCTATCGCACGTTCAGGTGCGTTTCCAGGTTTGGGTCGATCCGTTTAAGGACGCCCAGGGCCAGGGCTACCAGATCGTCCAGTCGCTCTTCTCGCTTGCCGATGGCGGTCTGGTCGGTGTTGGCATCGGCAACGGCATGGCCAACAACATCCCCGTCGTCGAGTCCGACTTTATCTTCTCGGCCATCGGCGAGGAGATGGGTCTTTTGGGCGGCGGCGCCGTGCTCATCCTGTTTATGCTCTTTGCCGTGCGTGGCCTCACCACAGCTGCCCGCGCTAAATCCGACCTCGCCGCCTTTAGCGCCACCGGTCTTACGGCAGCCATCAGCTTCCAGGCCTTTTTGATCGTGGGCGGCGTCACCCGCCTGATCCCGCTGACCGGCGTCACTCTGCCCTTTATGAGCCAGGGCGGCTCCTCGCTGCTGGCGAGCTTTATCATCGTCGCGCTCCTGCTGCGCGCCGGTGACGAGGCTACCGGACGCGAGGCCGAGCTTACCGGCACCGGCACCATGGCCGCCATCACCGATGATCAGGTCGCATCTGCCGCCGCCCCGACGGGCACGCGCTTTGCCACCTCGTCTTCCTACGGCAACGGCAGCCATTCCGTCGGCTCGCGCATGCGCCGTCGCCTGCTCGACACGCCTGAATCCGGTGTGCTCGGCCGCGTGGCGCTCGCCAACCGTCTAACCCGTGCAGTGCTCGCCTTTACGGCGCTGTTCGCCATCCTTATCGGCAACCTCACCTATGTCCAAGTCATCAAGGCCAAGGACTATCAGGACATGCCGACCAACAACCACACCATCGCCCGCTCCAAGTACATCCAGCGCGGTTCCATCATCACGTCCGACGGCGTGACGCTGGCCGAGTCGCTGCAGCAGGAGGACGGCACCTACGTACGCTCCTACCCCAACGGTAACCTAGCAGCGCACGTGGTTGGCTACGTGAGCCAGCAGTATGGCACCACCGCCATCGAGAGCGTCATGAACGACACGCTCACCGGCTCTAAGGATTACTCCAGCTGGAACAACGCCATCGCGTCGCTCGCGGGCCAGACCCAGCCGGGCAACACCGCCAAGCTCACCATCGACTCGCGCATCCAGACGGCTGCTGAGCAGGCGCTCAAGGGCTTTAAGGGCGCTGTAGTGGTCATCGACCCGCGTACCGGCGCGGTGCTCGCATGTGCCAGCTCGCCCACCTACGACAACACCAACATCGATGCCCTGCTGCAGACGGGCGGCGGCGAGGACGGCTCCATGTACAATCGCGCCATGGACGCGCTGTACACGCCGGGCTCAACGTTTAAGGTCGTTACGCTTTCCGCGGCACTCGAGACCGGTACCGCCAGCCTTACCAGCACCTACCAGGCGCCCGGCTCCATGGACATCGGCAACGCACCGGTCACCAACTATGCCAACGAGAGCTACGGCACCATCAGCCTGCAGCAGGCCTTTGCCGTGTCCTCCAACGTCGTCTTTGGCCAGGTGGCAAACGAAGTTGGCGCAAACACGCTCGTGCAGTTTGCCAACGCCTTTGGCTACGGCCAAAAGCTCGGCCAGGACCTGACCTCCGCGGCCTCCATCATGGCCGACCCGTCGCTCATGACCGAGTGGGAGACCGCCTGGGCCGGCGCCGGCCAGCCTGTCGGCATGGACCACACGCCCGGCCCGCAGACCACCGTCATGCAAAACGCCGTGATTGCCGCCGCCATCGCTAACAGCGGCGTGGTCATGGACCCGTACTTTGTAGCCCAGGTACTCGCCCCGGACGGAACCGTGGTCAAGACCACGCAGTACCGCTCGCTGGGTCAGGCCGTCAGCTCCGCCACGGCCGACCAGGTCAAGCAGGCCATGCTTGCCGTCGTCCAGTCCGGCACCGGCACCGATGCCCAGATCCCCGGCGTCAAGGTCGCCGGCAAGACCGGCTCGGCCGAGACCGGCGGCACCAACGTCAACTCGATGTTCGTTGGCTTTGCACCTTACGATTCACCCACGGTCGCCATCTCGGTGGCCTTGGAGGATTTTGACAAGCATGACGTCAAGGCCGCCAAGATCGCCGGTATCGTCCTGACCGCGGCGCTTGCCGCACAGGGAGCGTGATGCCCATGATCGAATCGGACACCCGAGGCGCGCCGCGGCCGAAGAGTTAGCGGCAACGCGCCACACGGCCCCAGCGGCCACATCATAGGTACTACACACATTGTTGAGCGAATAGTTATGTTAGGAGCAGGAATGGAACAGAGGGTCCTCGGGGGAAGATACCTCCTCAAGGATAAGGTGGGAACAGGCGGCATGGCGACCGTCTACCGTGCACAGGACCAGGTCCTCGACCGCACGGTAGCCGTCAAGATTATGCTGCCGCAGTATGCTGGCGATGCAACCTTCGCCGCACGCTTTAAGCAGGAGGCCCAGGCAGCAGCCGGTCTCTCCTCCCCCTATATCGTGGGCGTCTACGATTGGGGCAAGGACGGCGACACCTATTACATCGTCATGGAGTACCTGCGCGGAACCGACCTTAAGAGCGGCATCAAGAGCCACGGCGCCCTCGACCCCAAGAAGGTCGCCCAGATCGGCTCGCAGATCAGCTCCGCGCTTTCGGTCGCCCACAAACACGAGATCATCCACCGCGACATTAAGCCGCAGAACATCATGGTGCTGCCCGACGGCAACATCAAGGTGATGGACTTTGGCATCGCGCGCGCCAAGAACAGCCACCTCACGCAAGACAACAACGTGCTGGGAACCGCCCACTACGTCAGCCCCGAGCAGACCCGCGGTCAGGACCTCGGCCCCACCTCGGATATCTACTCGCTGGGCGTCGTGATGTACGAGTGCGCCACTGGCCGCGTTCCCTTTGACGGTGACGACGCTATCTCGGTCGCACTCAAGCAGGTCAACGAGCTGCCTATTCCGCCGAGCCAGATCAACTCCGGTGTCGACGCCGACCTTGAGCGCATCATCCTCAAGTGCATGGAGAAGGACCCCGCAAACCGCTTCCAGACCGCCGACGAGCTGCGTCAGGTGCTCAACAGCTACCTGTCGGGCCGTGCCGTCAACGTCTCGGAGCCCACGCGCATCATCGGTGCCCCCGGTGAGCTGGGCGCCACCAAGACTCGCGAGCTTTCCGATCAGACGCGCGCCATGGTGCGTCCCGTCTCGGGCGTGAGCGGCCAAAATACCGCCCGCAGCTCGGTTTCGGGCTCCACCGGCTCCTACGAGGTCGAAAAGCCCAAATCCAACAAGAACAAGATCATCGCCGCCGTGGTGGCAGCCGTTGCCGTCATCGGCATCGTGGTGGCCTTTGCCACAGGACTCGTTGGCGGCGAGCAGGTCACCGTGCCCGATGTGCTGGGCAAGGACCAGCAGACTGCCGTCGAGCTGATCAAGGAAGCCGGCCTCGAGGTCGGCACCATCGACCAAAGCTACAACGACGATGTCGACGAGGGCAAGGTCGCCGAGCAGACGCCCAACGGCAACACCAAGAAGGCCAAGGGCACCAAGGTGAACCTGGTAATCTCCAAGGGCCCCAAGCCCTCCGAAAAGGTTGAGGTTCCCAAACTTGTCGGCCTGACCAAGGACCAAGCAGAAGCCGCACTGGCAAGCGTTGGCCTGAAGGGCAACGCCTCCGAGGAGGCCAACGAGGCTGATGAGGGCCAGGTCTTTGAGCAGGGCACCGAAGCCGGTAAGGAAGTCGCGAAGGGCACGACCATCTCGTACAAGGTCTCGAGCGGCCCGGATACCACGTCCGTCCCCGACCTGACCGACATGACCGAGGCCCAGGCGCGCAACGCCCTCGATATGGCAGGCTTTGGCGTCGACGTGAGCTACCAGGAGAACGACTCGGTTACCGAGGGCACCGTGATCAGCTGGAACCCCAGCGGCAAGCAGAAGCCCGGCGCCACGATTACCGTCGTCATTGCCAAGAAGTCCGGCAAGGCCACCGTCCCGGGCAACCTGTACGGCAAGAGCATCTCCGCCGCCGTTACCGCGCTCAACAACGCCGGTTTCTATAACATCGGCTTCTGTGACCAGAACGGCAATCCCGTAAGCGGTAACGAGGATGCCACCGTTACGGGCGTCTCCCCCACCGGCAAGCAGTCCACCGACAGCACGATCACGCTGACGGTCGCACTTTCTGGCTCGGGTTCGGGCTCTGGCTCGGGCACGGGTGACGATTCCGGTACGACCAACTAGTCGCCACCCCACCGCTCATCACGGCTCTCGCCGCAAACATATTCGCTCACAGGCGCCCGCTTGCTCCCCCAGCAAGCGGGCGCTTTCTTTATCTGAAGCAGCGAATACTACGGCATGCCTTAAACCAAAAGAGCCCGGCACCGTAGCGGTACCGGGCTCGATATTCCTCTGGTGCCCCCGGGCGGATTCGAAAACTCCCCCCGTGGGGAAATTGGTGACGCGGGTGTCGACGGCTCGAATCCCGCCCTTAGACCAGAAGAGCCCGGCACCGTAGCGGTACCGGGCTCGATATTCCTCTGGTGCCCCCGGGCGGATTCGAACCGTCGACACCCGCTTTAGGAGAGCGGTGCTCTATCCCCTGAGCTACGGAGGCATGCTGTACTAGTGTAGCAGATTTGCGCCACTACCATGCAGCGCATAGCCGCTCTTCGAGATAGTCATCTACGACGCTCTTTAATGACTAGTCGTTTAAGAACGTCGCAGGCGACTAGTTGCCTTTGTGGAAGAGGTTTTTGATAACGGAGGGGATGCTCTTGGCGCCCTTGGCCGTCACATCGATAAAGTCGGGCGAACGCACGAGCTTATCCTCGTCGACGTACTTGCGGACCGCGCGAAGCGTCTCTTTGTCGTCGCGCGTCGAAAACGTAAAGTGACCGTTGTCCTTGGTGAAGATGGCAAAACGCGTAATCTTCTTGGTGCCGCGCAAGACCTCGGCGGCAATATAGTCGACCTCGTCCCACGGGATTTGAATATAATCCTCGGGATTGCGCTCGTTATAGTACTCAAACGCCTTATTGCCCACCATCACGTTACCGTGGCTGGTAAGCCCCATCAGGCAGGTTGCCGGCGTTGCCAGATCGACCGTGCTGTTCTGAGATTGCGCCATACGCGCCTCGCCCTCCAATAAAAACAATCGGACCGCATCCAGTGTATCCACAGGGTGCGGTCCGTTTCAATGGCTCAAAAGCCCTTACCTAGCAACTCTCGGTCTTAAGCCGAAGCGTGCTTACATGAAGCCGCAGAAGCGACCGATGATGCCGACGGCGAAGAGAGCCAGGATGATGACGATCGGGCTGACCTTCTTCTTGAGGAGCTTGCAGACCAGCAGGGTCAGGCACACGGCGGCAAGGCCGGGGATGAGCTGATCGAGGTTGGCCTGAAGCGTGGTGACCTTCATCTGATCAAGGGCGGTAGCACCGACGGAGTTGTACATCGTCAGCGCTTCCTTGATACCCTCGGAACCGGAGGGCAGGCTAGCCCAGTCGATAAAGGCGCCAGCAGACTGCTTGACCGTGGAGACGATCGGGGTGAAGGAAATGGACACCCAGCGCTCGACCAGGGCGCCGATGATGAACATACCCAGGATGGAAGCGCCCTCGGTGACCTTGCCCATCAGACCACCGGAGAGGTCCTTGGCGATGGAGGAGCCGACCTTGTAGCCAAACTCCTGCGTGTACCACAGGAAAGCGTAACGGATGATGTTCCACGCGAAGAAGAACAGCAGCGGACCGACGATGCTGCCGGACATGGCCAGGGAAGCGCCCAGAGCGCCCAGAATCGGGCGAAGGGTGAACCAGAAGACGGGGTCACCGACGCCGGCGAGCGGGCCCATCATACCGACCTTGACGCCCTGGATGGCGACATCATCGATCGGAGCACCGTTGGCGCGCTCCTCCTCGAGGGCGAGGGTAACGCCAATGACGGGGGCGGAAACATAGGGGTGGGTGTTATAGAACTCCAGGTGGCGCTTAAGAGCGGCAATCTGGTCATCCTTGCTGGTGTAGAGCTTCTTGATCGCAGGGATCATTGCGAAGCACCAGCCGCCGTTCTGCATACGCTCGTAGTTCCACGAGCCCTGAAGGAACTGATGACGGAAGCAAACCTTCTTGCGGTCAGCCTTGGTGAGCTGAATCTTGTTCTCTGCCATATGTATCACTCCCCTCCTACTCGTAATCGTTCAGAATGTCGCCGAGCGGGTCGCCGGAGCCACCGCCCATGCCGCCACCCTGCTTGGCCAGATCCTTAAGGCCAAGGTAGATGAGGGCAAGGGAGATGCCGATGAGACCAAGGGCGATCAGCGTGAGCTGAGGGATGGCAGCAAGGACAAAGCCGAGGACGAAGAACGGCCAGGTCTCCTTGGTGGCCATCATGTTGATGACCATGGCGTAACCGACGGAAGCGACCATGCCGCCGCCGACAGCCATGCCGCCGGACAGCCAGTCGGGCATAGCGTTAAGCGCGTTGGTAACGGCCTCGGCCGGGATGACGCACAGAAGCACTGCCGGGATAGCGATACGAAGGCCCTGCATGAGGATGGCAGCATACTGCCAGCGCTCGATGCCAGAGAAGTCGCCCTTCTCGGCGCAACCGTCCATGGCGTGAGCGATAGCGGTAGCAATGGTACGGCAGATCATGGTCAGGAACAGACCAGCGACCGACAGCGGGACGGCGACGGCGATAGCGGTGGTAACGGCCTTGGCCGAATCGGTGGCGCCACCGTTGAGGGCGAGCACCATGATGATCGAAGAAGCGACCGAGGCCAGAGCGGCGTCAGGCGCGACAGCGGCGCCGACGTTAGCCCAGCCAAGGGCCATCATCTGGAGCGAACCGCCCAGGAGGATGCCCTCCTGAAGGTGACCGGTTACGAGACCGATAAGCGTGCATGCCACGAGCGGCTGATGGAACTGGAACTCATCCAGAATGCCTTCCATACCGGCAAGCAACGCGACAATCGCAACAAGCAGAATAGTGATTGCAGACATGTATCGGACCCTCCTTTACTATGCTTGAGCGGCCAGTTCGGCCTTAGCTTTCTTCAACATGGCGTCGAGATCCTCGGAGGAATCCGAAGGAACCTTGCGGACCTCGAACTTGACGCCCTTGGCCTTGAGAGCCTCGAGAGTCTTGACATCGTCATCGCCCATAGCGACGGCGTTGGTGACGACGACCTTGCCCTTGGAGTGAGCCATAGAACCGATGTTGACTTCCTTGATGTCGACGCCGGCCTCGATGGCCTTGAGCAGATCCTGCGGATTCTCAAAGAGCAGCATGGCCTTGGTGTCACCAAAGCGCGTGTCCTTGACGACCTCGGCCATCTTCTTGATGGGCACGACGTTGGCATGGACTCCCGGAGGGGCAGCCTGCTCGATCATGGTCTTACGAAGCTCGTCGTGAGCAACGCCGTCGGAAACCACGATGATGCGGTTGGGGTTAATCTGCTTGGTCCACGTGGTGGCCACCTGACCATGCAGCAGACGGGTGTCGATACGGACGTGGGCGATCTTGATGTGCCCGTCGCCGATGACCGTTCCCGGAGGGATGGCGCCTGCAGGGGCAGCGGCGGCCGCAGCCGGCTTCTTCTCCTCGGGCTCCAGAGACTCGGGCTTGACGCGCACGCCAGCCTTAGCCTCAGTCACGAGATGTTTTGCGATCGCATGTGCAGTGTTCTTTGCGTCAAAGCGCTGCGAATATGCCTCGATGAGCATAGGCAGGTTGACACCGGTGACGATAGCCCAGGAATCGTGGCCCTCGATGAGCCCGCTGATCTGGTTGAACGGCGTGCCGCCCCACAGATCAACGAGGAAGAGCACCTGCTCCTGGTCCTCGAAGGAAGCGACTGCTTCCTCGACCTTGGCACGGAAGTCGTCGGGGCCCATGCTCGGCTCGAGCGAGACCACGGCAACAGACGGCTGATCGCCAAAGACCATCGAGCCCGTCTGCTTGATTCCAGCTGCCAAGTCCCCGTGGCTAGCAAGAACAATACTTACCATCACATAACCTCCTTTTTGTCTACGTATTTCCTACACGACATGAAAGGAGTATACCTGTTTGGATTGTGGAATTATAGCTAAATCCGCAAAAGGTTGGATTATTTGTTTAAACGTCTAAGTTTGTTACAAATTGATTACATTACTGTTTTTCGACTCATTACCTGATAAAGTGTCACTCATCAAGCTATGTATTTTACAGATACAAGCAGGCTGTTCATTAATAACGATTTTAGGCAAGCGCGAATGCGCTTGTACTGCCGCTATTTTGTTTAAACAGACATGGCTTGACTATTTTCGTGACTTATGGTCTACGAAACCACTCAAAATAGTTGCGGTGGAATAGTTCTTGTTTAAGAGCCAGAAGGCTGGATTTAGGAACTATTTCACCGCAACTTATAGGGGATCCTAGACGATGTGGAGGGGGTTGGCGGCGTCGACGGCGTCGGGGGCGTCGGAGAGGCCGTCAGGAGCAGCGTCTGCCGGATCCTCGTCGGGGGTCTCGATCTGCTTGATCATGACCTCTTGGCCCTGCAGCAGGTATGTCTCGCCGCTACCGCAATGGGGGCAGGTCTTGCCATGCTCGACCGTCGCGTAGTCGCGGCCGCATACCTCGCAATGCGTCACGGCCTCGACGGGCTCCACGATAAGCTCCGCGCCCTCGGTGATGGGCTTTTTATCTGCAGCCCAGCGCCAAGCGTCGAGCAGCAAGTCGGGAACGACGCCCGAGACCTCGCCCAACAGCAACGTCACGCTCGAAACGCGACTCACGCCATTGGCGCGCGCCACGTTCTCAACATCGCGAATGATGTGGTAAACGATCCCCAATTCATGCACTTTTTCTTCCGCCGTTCCCGTTATGGCTACTTACTTGCGACCAAATTTGATCTTGATGGCGCGCTTTAAAGCATACTTGCCCAGGCTTGGGAGCTTTTGCTCGTATTTGACCATCGTTGAGCACTCGGGGCGGTCGCGATCCAGATGGATAGCGTCAAACGCGCACTTGGTGGTGCACAGGCCGCAGCCGATGCACTTGTTGGGGTCGACGATCGAGGCGCCGCAGCCCAGGCAGCGGGCGGTCTCGGCGCGCACCTGCTCCTCGGTAAAGGTCTCAACATACTCGCTAAACGGCGCAGCCTTCTCGCGTTCGCGGTCCACATGCGCAACCTCGCGGCTCGCGTTGTCGTAGCTCTCGAGCACAACGTCGTCGCGGTCGAGCGCGGTGTAGCGGCGCTGATTGCGGCCGATAGTGAGCGTGGATCCCGGCTGCACAAAGCGATGGATGGACACGGCGGCCTCGTGGCCGGCGGCGATAGCGTCGATGGCAAAGCTGGGGCCGGTGTAGACGTCGCCGCCCACAAAGATGTCTGGCTCGGCGGTCTGGTAGGTCTGGGGATCGTCAAGGGCACCCTGGCCGCGGCCGAGCTCCACTTTGGAGCCAGCCAGCAGGTCGCCCCACACAATGGACTGGCCAATCGACATGACGACACGGTCGGCATCGACACGGCGCAGGTCGTTCTCGTCGTACTCGGGCGCAAAACGGCCCTCGTCGTCAAAGACACGCGTGCAGCGCTTGAAGGTGACACCGCACACACGACCGGCCTCGTCCAGGTGAATCTCCTTGGGGCCCCAGCCGCAGCTGATGTGCGCGCCGTCCTCAACGGCCTCGCGACGTTCTTCCTCGCTGGCGGGCATCTGGGCCTCGCTCTCCAGGCAGAACATCTCAACGTGCTCAGAGCCCAGACGGCAGGCGTTGCGGGCAACGTCGATGGCCACGTTGCCGCCGCCCACCACAATGGTGCTGCCGGACAGGGTATCGATCTTGCCGCTGTTAACCTCGCGAAGGAAGTCGACGGCCACGGTCACGTCCTCGGCATCCTCGCCCGGAATGCCGGCAAGGCGGCCGCCCTGGCAGCCAATGGCAACGTAGAAGGCCTTAAAGCCCTGCGCGCGCAGCTCGTCGAGCGTCACGTCACGACCGACCTCCACGCCATAGCGAAACTCGGCACCCATCAGGCGAATGATCTCGACCTCGGCCTCAATGACGTCCTTCTGCAGCTTAAAGCTGGGAATGCCATAGGTGAGCATGCCGCCCGGGCGCTCGTTTTTCTCGAAGACGATGGGCTTGTAGCCCTTCTCGGCCAGATAGAAAGCGCAGGACAGGCCGGCCGGACCGGCACCGATGATGGCGATCTTCTGATCAAAGCCGCCAGCGCGCGTCGGCGTCACCACGGGCGGGACGTAGCGGGTCGCGGCATCCAGATCGCGCTGGGCGATGAACTTCTTGACCTCGTCGATGGCCACGGCGGCGTCCACACGGCCGCGGGTGCAGGCGTCCTCGCAGCGGCGGTTGCACACACGGCCGCAGATAGCGGGCAGCGGGTTCTCGCGCTTAATGAGTGCCAGCGCCTCGTCATAGCGACCCTGAGCCGCGAGCTTCAAATAGCCCTGAACGGCAACGTGCGCGGGGCAGGCCGTCTTGCAGGGAGCGGTGCCGGACTCATGCGTCTCGATGCGGTTGTCGTTGCGGTAGTTGGGCGACCACTTGGTGTGGTCCCACTTGGTGGCATCGGGCAGCTCCTGGCGCGGATACTCGGGCACCTGTCCGCCGGCCTTTTTGCTGCAGAGCTTCTGGCCCAGCTTGGCGGCGCCGGCCGGACACACCTCGACGCAGCGACCGCAGGCCACGCACTTGTCCTTCTCGACCTTGGCGACATAGGCCGAGCGCGACAGGTTGGGCGTGTTGAACAGCTGCGAGGTGCGCAGGGCGTAGCACACGTTGACGTTACAGTTGCAGATGGCGAAGATCTTGTTCTCGCCGTCGATATTAGTGATCTGGTGCACAAAGCCGTTGTCCTCGGCCTGGCGCAAGATGTCGTAAACCTCGTCGCGGGTCACGTAATGGCCACGATCGGTCTCAACCACGTAGTCGGCCATATCGCCCACGGCGATGCACCAATCGGCCGGGTCGTCGGCGCAGCCCTCACCCATCACGCGACGGCTCGCGCGGCAGCTGCAGGTGCTGGCGGCATATTTGCCATCGTATTTGTCGAGCCAATGCTCGATATGCTCGATCGGCACCGAGGTGCTCGCGGCGTCGATGGCCTTCTCGACCGGAATGACGTGCATGCCGATGCCGGCGCCTCCGGGCGGCACCATCGGCGTGGCCTTGGACAGCGGTCCCTTGGACGCCTGCTCAAAGAACTTGGCATAGACCGGGTGCTCCTCGAGCTGGCTCACGCGCATGTTGAGGAACTCGGCAGAACCCGGCACCAGCATGGGCAACACCCATTGCTTGGCGCGCTCGGGGTTTTCCCAGTTGTACTCGAGCAGACCCGTGTAGCTCATGTCGTCGAGCATCTTCTCGATCTGGGTCTCGGGCATGCCGGTGAGCTTGGCCATCTCGGGCAGCGTATAGGGACGGCGCATCTTCATCTTGCAGAGCACTTCGGCCTGCTCGTCGGTCGCGGCCTCGGCAAACGACCAGTACTCGTAGCCCAACAGCTCGTCGCGATGCAGCAGACGGTTGGTGCAGTGCTCGCACAGCTTGACGATGGCCTCGCGCGGATGCTCCGGCAGCGGCGGCACGAACTCCGAACCGATGTCGGGCTCGGTGTAGCTAATCCCCGGTCCGTTGAGAATCATAGTCGTCCCTTCTCTTGCCGCAGCCTGGCAGGCACGCAGCGCCCCTCTTTTTTGCAGGCCGGGCATGCCCCATGCCGTTCACCCGCCATTGTTGACATTGTGTCAAAAATAGTATTGACGAACCGTCAACAATATTCAAGACTGTTAGGCGAACGGTCAGGCAAAAGAGGATGAAAGGCGGCAAAACATGGGCAACAACACAGCAGGTACCTCTGTGGTCGATGCCGTCCCCGCATCCGATAGCGCGGCAAAGCGCCTGACGGGCGACGAACGCCGTCGCGAGATCCTCGATGCCGTGCGCACCGTAAGCTCCGAGCTGGGCGTGTCCCACCTATCGGTATCGGCCGTGACCAAGCGAGCCGGCTGCACGCGTTCATTGTTCTACCACTACTTCGCCGACATGGACGCCGCCGTCACCGCTGTTATGGACGAGGCGATCGACGGCTTTATCTCCGAACTCGAGCGGTGGAACGCCGACCGCACCGTCGGTGATATCGAGGGCGCGCTCGACACCGTCGCCCCGCTCTTTAAGCGCCTGGTCGCCAGCGGCCACGAGCTGCCGAGCACGCTTACCTCGAGCAGCGGCGCGCTCTACGGCGGCTTTTTGCACAACGTGGTCCAGCGCGTGGCGCAGTATATCTGCGACACCACCGTAGTGGATTTTGTCGCCCATCATGAGCTACGCATCGACCATGTCTACGAGACGTTCTACACCCTCATCATGGGCCTTTTGATGTATATCCGCACGCACCCCGATGTGCCCGACGAAACGGTCAAGGAAATCATCGCCTCGACACTCCACATCGAGGGCTATACCGCCAAGTATCCGGAGCGCAAGCCCCAGAACTGACGACATTTGGCCAAACTGCCCGCGATCAGAAGAGGGGCCGCGGGCGTGTGAAAGGAGAGCAGCATGCTGTTCGACGTTTGGGGTAGCGATACCCTTATCCACTGGGCTGGCTGGGCCATGGTCTTTATTGGCCTGATCGTGCTCAACGAAGTCGGCCGCCGCACCAAGCTGGGCGCGGCAATCATCTTTGGCGTGGCTCCGCTGGCCATGACCATCTACTGCGTCGCCATCGCCGTGGGCGTTTCGCAGGGCGCCGAGTGGGCGCTCACCAACCCCACCCATGTGTACCAGAACAGCTGGTTCCACTACGCCAAGGTATACGCGGCGCTCGCCGGTTGCTGGGGCTTCATTGCCATTAAGTACCAGTGGGGAAAGATCGGCAAGGCGCATTGGTTCCGCGCATGGCCGTTTGTGATCGTCGCCATCAACATCATGATCGCCGTCGTATCCGACTTCGAGAGCGCCTATCACTTCTTTGTCCTGGGCGAGTCCACCTGGGTCACCTCCGAAGGTGCTACGCAGCTGGCCGGCTGGAACAACGTGTTCAACGGCATCGCCGGTATCATCAACATCTTCTGCATGACCGGTTGGTGGAGCGTCTACGCCTCCGAGGATCAGACCGACATGCTGTGGCCCGACATGACCTGGGTCTACATCATCGCCTACGATATCTGGAACTTCTGCTACACCTACAACTGCCTGCCCACCCACTCCTGGTTCTGCGGCTTTGCGCTGCTGCTGGCGCCCACCGTCGCCGCCTTTATCTGGAACAAGGGCGGCTGGATCCAGAACCGCGCCTTTACGCTGGCCATTTGGTGCATGTTTGCCCAAGTGTTCCCGTACTTCCAGGAGGAGTCCATCTTTGTGACCCACTCCACGCTCGACCCCGGCGCCGCTACCGCGGTCTCGATCGCCGCACTGGTCGCCAACGTCGCCGCGATCATCTACATCGCCTACCGTGCCAAGAAGCTCGGCCGCAATCCCTACAAGCAGGATGTCTTTGAGGGCACCAGCGATTGGGAGAAGGCTACCGCTCGCCGCGCCAAGGTGGATTACGCGCACGCCGAGTAACGTGTTGGTCGCTGTTGGCAGTTGGGCATAGGCCCGCCCGTCAGGATTTTCATCCAATGTCTCGCAGAGCCCCCGGAAAGCGTTTCGCTCGCTTTTCGGGGGCTTTTGTCGTTGCGTCTCTATTCATCTATTCAAAAACATACGCATATATAAAATCGGATTTCAAATCATGCGGCGGCTCTATGGGGTCCCGTTTTTGGGTACAGTGTTGTCCCGATATTGAGCTTGGGGGATATATGAAAGATGAGACGATGGGCCAAGAGGATGCGGCCCAAGATGCAGAAGCGTGTGCCGAGGCCCTGGAGAGCCTAGACCGGATTTCACTTGATGAGATTGCGTTTGACGATTCGGGCGTTGATGTGCAGGATGAGTCGGAAGCCGAGGCGCAGTCCGATGATCAGGATGCAGACGACGTTGAGCCTGCCGAAGATGAGGCAGATCACGAAGACACCGAATGCAAGGCCGACGACCAGCCCGAATCCGACACGAGCGAGGAAACCATCTTGCTCGACAGCTTGCCGGCCGAAGATTCGCTGACCCGCGAGCTTCCCGGCCTGGGCTCTGCGCCTGCCGTGGACGAGACCATCGCCATGGGCGATATTCCCCTGCCGTCCGTTCCCTCGGCACGCGAGGCCGAGGTTCGCCATCGCAAGATGTCGCCCAAGCGCCGCAATCTGATGGTCGCCGGTGTCGTGGCCGTCGCGCTCGTCGCCGGCGGTGCAGGCTATGCTGCCTGGAACGGATATCAGCAAGAGCAGGCTGCCACTGTCGCCGCCAATGCCCACACGATGATGTCAGTGCAGATTGGCGTGCATGCCGCGGGCCTCGACTGTTCCACTGGCTCCAAGATTCCCGTACAGGTGAGCGGTCAGGATTCTGACGGCTCCTCCGTGAGCGAAACGCTCTATGTTGACGAGCACGGCCGCGGCATCAAACTGCTGCCCGGCGATTACACGCTCTCCATCGCTGCCTCCCCCATCGCGGCCGACGGCACCATCTATACCGTCCCGACCACCAAGACGCAGGTCACCGTTAAGAGCGATGGACAGGATTTAAGTGCCCAGGCCACCTTTAAGCTCAAGGTGCCTTCGGCCGACACAGTGACTGACGACCAGATCGATGCCGCCGCCAAGTATGCCGAAGAGGGCGGTGCGAGCTCCGCCGCGGCTGCCAAAGTGCTCCAGCAGGCAGCAATCGCGCGGCGCGACGCCGCCGTCAATGCCGTGAGCGCGCAAAAGGCACAGGCATCCCGTGATGCTGACGCTCGCCACAAGGCAACTGACCTCTACCAGCTCGATATTCCCGTCGAGTGGTACGGCAAGGTCGAGACTTGGCAGAATGGCAGCACGCTATGCATCTATCTGGGCGACGACGCCAATACGCCGCTCGTGACGCTCGTCGCCGTGCGCGATGGCGAGACCTTTACGCCCGATGACGGCGATACGGTTTTGGGCACGGTCAGCCTAGGCAACGGTTATACCGTCTATGCCAGCGGCCCCGTCTATCCGTACGTGGTGCCCCAGACTATCAACGGGCGCACCCAGAATCCCGTGTCGACCTACCCCATGGACACGGCCATTGAGCTTGTCGAGCTGACGACCGGCAACCGCTATACGTATAGCCAGATCAAGAACGACCTGGTTGGCAAAGACGGCAACGCAGACGCCGCCACCAAACTCGAGACCGACTACCTCGCGCAGATCCTGCTGCCGAGTATCAAAGCCCAGGACTAGCCTGGCGCAGCAACGTGCTCCCCAACCGTGATGAAGGAGCCAGGAGGTCCTGACCCCACAGGACCATAGATGATTAGGCAAGGAGCCACTTCCATGCGGGCATAACGTGTACCACACCGTGCTCGCATGGAATATCGGTCTGTTCATCCATGGTAACGATTGCCGACTCGCCAAGATCAAACTGGGCCATCGAGGCATCAAGCGCGGCAATTTCGCGCTCGCGCGTTTTCTCACTTGCCATATCCGCACTCACCTGAATCAGGCTATAAGCCCGCATGAGAAGCGCATCCCCAGCCACAAAGTCCACCTCATGGCTTTTGCTCTTCTCTTTGATTAGCAGGCGGCAGACCGAGCCGGTCCTCACCGCGGGAGTCCTTCTTCTTAGCGCATTGAACACTGCGGTCTCGAGCCTCTGGCCCTGGTCCAATGCCGATGCGGGAGAGAATGCTCCAAACATCGCAGGGTCGACAGCGTAGACCTTAGACGCAGACCGCATGTTATTTGCCAGTGAACGCGTGAACTCCGGCACAGAAAATAACAGGTAGGCGTCCTCATAATACTCAAGTAAGTCGCTGAGCGAATTACGACTGACGGGTATCTGTCTGCTCTTGAACTCGTTGTACACTTTGTTCACTGACAGCTCTCGTCCCGAAGATGCCATACACCGCGTCAAGAACAGCGATGCCAGGCGAGGGTTCTTGACGTCGTAACGTTCAACGACGTCCATGGCGACCGTTCGCGAAGCATATTCCTGTAGCAGCTGAATCGCGTCTGCAGGCCTCTGCTCAAGTGTCGCGATGAATCCCCCTTGTTCAAGATACCCGATCAGATGATGTCGAAGCAGCGCTGCATCGCTCGGGGAAAAGGTCGCATCTGACTCGAGAACGCTCCCCGTCTTATATCGAACGTATTCCGAAAAACTCAACGGAAAAAGCTCTCGCACAAGGGAACGACCCCTGAACTCGCTCTTAAGTTCTGAGGACAGCATCTTAGAAGAAGATCCCGTCACATAGACGGTCGCTTTCTCCGTATCGACTACACGCCGCAGAAACGCACCCCATTCGGGGATTTCCTGGATCTCGTCAAAGAAAATGTAAGCGCCCTCGGTTCGAGCAACAGGATACAGCGCATAGAACGTGTCGAGCACGTCCGCCAGCAGCGATGGCTCATACGGGCGCAAGCGCTCATCCTCAAAATTGAAGTAAAGCATCCGGTCAAGCTCGACGCCCCGGCTCTGAAGCCGCCGCATCTCCTGATACAGGCGATACGTCTTTCCACAACGGCGGGCCCCCACAATCACATTTACGATGTTGTCGCGCTTTGGCTCCTGTGGGTTTCCTAGATCAAGGTCTCGCTCAAAGACCTGCGGAACCCCCTGCTGTTCAAAGTCCTTTATTTTCTGGGCGATCAAGTCGTTGAATGCCATGATTCTCCAATCTTGCTCTCTAGCTAATCAAAATTATAGCGATTCTTGATTAATTAGAGAGCAAGATTATGTCTGACTTGATTAACACTTAGGCAAGTTTTTTCACTATTACTGCTCGAAGGATGCCGAGTGGCTGAGAGGACAACCAAGCTCGAATGCGACTCCCTGGACAGTCGATTTGGGACGGGACTTTTTTGACTACCCGTCCCAGAAAATCATCGCCAAATTAGCTACTTGATGCAACTAGCGCCAGGGGTCGGCTTCGAACAGCGGCTCGCGCTCGGGGCGGCGATCGCTGTAGGGATCGTAGCCGTCGTCGTCCTCGTTCTCGGCACGGATGTAGGGGTCGCGCGGCTTGGGTGCCGGCTTAGGCACAGGCTTGGGTGCGGCGGGTGCGGCATCGGTCGCCGGCGCACTTGTCTTGATTTCGTCTTTCATCTGCATAGCTCCTTGCATCGCATCCGTTCAACATTATCGATTGTCGCACGAAAAAGGGCGGCGGACCCAATTGGATCCGCCGCCCTTGGCGTTTAGAGACGGCTGGCAGATTTTAAGGCATGTCCCATAAATCTACTCGGCGTCGGGGACCTCGTAGGTGGCCGCCGGCGTGTTGTCGCACACGACGGTAAAGCCGCCGTCCTTGTCGGCATCGACCGTCACCTGATCGCCCTCGCGCACCGTGCCGTCGATGATAGCGACGGCGATGGCATCCACGACCTCGCGCTGAACCAGACGCTTGAGCGGACGGGCGCCAAAGACCGGGTCCAGGCCGCCCACGGCGAGCATCTGCTTGGCCGCCGGGGTGATGGCAAGCGTCATGCGCTCCTTGGCCAGACGCGCGCGGACGTCGGCGAGCTGGATGTCGACGATCTTCTCGATCTGCGCCATACCGAGCGGATGGAACACCACGATATCGTCGATACGGTTGAGGAACTCGGGGCGGAAGGTTTGAGCCATGGCAGCGTCGACCTGATGGCGCATCTCCTCCTCGTCCTTGCCGGAAAGCTCGGCGATGGCCTTGGAACCCACGTTAGACGTCATGATGATGATCGTGTTCTTGAAGGACACCTGGCGACCCTGACCGTCAGTCAGACGGCCGTCGTCAAGCACCTGCAGCAGCACGTTGAAAACATCCGGATGGGCCTTCTCCATCTCGTCGAGCAAGATCACGGAGTACGGACGACGGCGCACGGCCTCGGTGAGCTGGCCGCCCTCGTCGTAGCCCACGTATCCCGGAGGCGCACCGATCAGACGCTGGACGCTGAACTTCTCCATGTACTCAGACATGTCGATACGCACGAGCGCACGCTCGTCATCGAACAGGCACTCGGCCAGCGCCTTGGCGAGCTCGGTCTTGCCCACGCCGGTGGGGCCCAGGAAGAAGAAGCTGCCGATGGGCTTGTCCGGATCGGAGAGACCCGCACGGCTGCGACGCACGGCCGCGGCGACAGCGGAGACCGCCTCGTCCTGGCCGATGACGCGCTTATGCAGCTCGCCCTCCAGGCCCTTCAGCTTGTCGAGCTCGCCCTGCATCATCTTGGACACGGGCACGCCGGTCCAGGCGCTCACGACCTCGGCGATCTCATCGGAGGTCACCTGCTCGTTGAGGCCCTCGCCGTCCTGCTGCTTTTGCGCCTCGAGCGCGGCCTCGGAATCCTGAATCTGCTGCTGCAGGCCCGGAATCACGGAGTAGCGCAGCTCGGACGCACGACCCAAATCGCCGTTGCGCGTCGCACGCTCCTCCTCGCTCTTGGCCTCGTCAAGCTGGCTCTTAAGCTCCTGCACGTGGTCGATGGCGTTCTTCTGGTTGAGCCAGCCGGCCTTTTGCACGTTGAGTTTTTCCTGGACCTCGGCAATCTCCTGGCGCAGGGCCTCCAGACGCTCCTTGGAGGCGTCATCGGTCTCTTTCATGAGCGCCTGTTCCTCGATCTGCAGCTGAGTGAGCTGACGCGTGGTGGCGTCGATCTCGACCGGCATGCTGTCGAGTTCCATGCGCAGGCGGCTTGCCGCCTCATCGACCAGATCGATGGCCTTGTCGGGCAGGAAGCGGTCGGCGATGTAGCGATCGGAGAGGTCGGCAGCTGCCACGAGCGCGCTATCGGTGATATGCACACCGTGGAAGATCTCGTACTTCTCCTTCAGACCACGCAGGATCGAAATGGTGTCCTCGACGGTAGGCTCGCTCACCATAACGGTCTGGAAACGACGGGCGAGCGCCGCGTCCTTCTCGATGTACTTGCGGTATTCGTCGAGCGTGGTCGCGCCGATCGCGTGCAGGTCGCCACGGGCGAGCGCCGGCTTGAGGATGTTGCCGGCGTCCATGGAGCCCTCGGTGGCACCCGCGCCCACGATGGTGTGGAGCTCATCGATGAACAGGATGACCTTGCCCTCGGACTTCTGGACTTCCTTGAGTACGGCCTTCAAGCGGTCCTCGAACTCGCCACGGTACTTGGCGCCGGCGACCAGCGCGCTCATGTCGAGCTCGATGAGGTCGCGGTCGCGCAGGGTGCTCGGCACGTCGCCGGCCACGATACGCTGGGCGATGCCCTCGACGATGGCCGTCTTGCCGACGCCCGGCTCGCCGATGAGCACGGGGTTGTTCTTGGTGCGACGGGACAGGACCTGGATGGTACGGCGGATCTCGTCGGTACGGCCGATGACCGGGTCGAGCTTGCCGGCGCGGGCGAGGTCGCAGATGTTGCGGCCGTACTGCTCCAGCGCCTCAAACTGGGTTTTGTCTTCGGCAGACGTCACGCGGTCATCGCCACGCAGCTCCTCGTAGACCTGCTCGATGCGCTCCTTTGTGACGCCGGCGTCGCGCAGCACGCGGCCCGCCTCGCCCTTGTCCTCGGCAAGTGCCATCAGCAGATGCTCGGTCACCACAAAGCTGTCGCCCATCTTGGTGGCCTTCTTCTCGGCCTTTTCGATGACGCGAACGAGCTCGTTGGACAGGCCCATCTGCTGACCCTCGCCCGAAACCTTGGGCGCGTGGTCGATGGCATCCTGCGTGGAACGCGCGAGCTGGGCCGGGTCGGCACCGATGCGCTCGATGATCACGGATATATTGCGCTCGCCGGCACCGAGTAAGGCGGACAGCAGGTGAATCGGCTCCACCGCGCCGGCCTGCGCGTCGGCAGCCGTGCTCATGGCGGTCTGCAACGCCTCGCGCGACGTCATTGCTAGCTTATCGATTCTCATGGAATCACCTCTCTTGGGGCGGCCGCCCTACGGGGCGGCTTCACGTTGTTCGAGAAGTATTGTTGCCAGCTTTGTACAATCTTATACACAAATCTAAGTCTCTATATATAAGATTTTCTGAGTGATTAAGTGATAGGGGGCAGGCACGCTCGCCCGCTGCGGCCTCGTCCCCTAACTATCTCAATCTGTAACATCTATCGACCGTTTCCGGCTCCAGATGTTATAGATCGAGACGAATTGTTCAGCGGCGCCCGTTTGTCTCAATCTGTAACATCTAATCGGCAAATAGGGCTCTATCTGTTACAAATCGAGACGAACAGAAGACACCTGAATCGAAAATCTAAATCTGTAACACCAGGCCCACTTTTAGCGGCCAAGATGTTACAGATCGAGACAGACCGAAAACCACCACAAAGAGGACAGGCACCTTTGTGGTGGTCGCGGTCTCTACTCCTTCGCCGAACCCATACTTCCCGATTCGACGGTCCAGAGCATCTCATCCTCGAACAGCCATGTACGGGCAGACCCACTATCGCGTGCAGTCTGCGGGTCAGGCAAGCAGGTCTGTTTATAGGCATCTTGGATACACTGACCCATAAAATCGTTGAGCTCGGTCTGGTCGCCCTCCATGACATAGGCGACATCGCCGTCCATGATGTAGATGCCCGGACCCTCATTGCCCTCGTAGCCCGGATCGTACGAGACATCACACAACTTTGCGCCGTTTGCAGTGTCCAGCTCGATGGAAGAGTGGCATCCGCCAACCATGTCGTTCGCTTTTGCCCGATAGGACGCATATCCGTACCAGCGCTTAAAGGTTTTGCCCTTGAGTAGCTCGGACGCCCTATCGATCAGGCTTGTATCCGTGGTATAGCGCATGGCCCCAAGCTGAATACGCGGATAATTGCTAATACCCAGCACAGCCGGCTGCTCATCAAAATCAACGGTAATGGCCTCGGGCTTGTCGTCGCCGGTCAGAAGTTCGACAGATTGAGTCACAGGCTTGACTACCGGCTCCGTCACCGCAGCAGGTAGAAATGCCATACCGACAGCGCCCGCGCCAACCACAGCGATCGCAAGCGCCAAGACAATCAATCCAATACGGGCAGAACGGCTCACGGCAAAACACCCCACAATGCAAACCTTCGCCACCTTCACTAATGATACCGCCAGCTAACACTATTACCAAAAGAAGCCGCGCGCTCCTCACCACCACAAAGGGGACAGGCACCTTTGTGGTGGTTTTCGACGCTAACGGTCGACTATCTCGCGCCATGAGATTAAACTTGAATTGTTCTCTGAACATATCCATTTCTGCCTATCCTCAACAGATCTTTGTCTCGAGGAGCGCATATGAAGCCGCCTCATTCCACCGGTCGCAACGTCATCGCCATTCTCGCCATACCCATCGTGATGCTCTTCCTTATCGTCATCACGCCCTTTTCTTTTGGTATCGCCTCGCCCTTCGATCTTTGCGGGATGATCGACGCCGGCTCGCGTGCCACCTCGCTCTCCTTTGTCTGCCGTGGCGTGTTCTACGAATATGCAATTCCCACCGGACTTTGGCAGTCCAAGTTACCGTTGCTCGGTCAGATCGACGGATGCTCCCCCTATTTCTGCCTTGGACCTCAGGCGCTAAACTATCTAATCGACGACCAGCCACTCGACTCCATCGGCCTTGCCTACGACTACGCACCAAACACCGATGAGCGCCACATGAACCAAGTCCTCGACAAGATGCTTGGACAGTGCGGGCTCACCGAGGAGGCCGGTCGAACCATCTATAGCAACCAGAAATTAAAGCGAACAGAACTCCGCCGTGTCGGAAAAATCAAAGGGCGAAACAGGGCCGCCTACTGGGATGCCTGGGCAACACGCGACAAGGGCGAATTCGGACACAGCACCTATATGGTCACCGTCTACACCAAAGACGGAATTAAGGACAATGTTGACGATTTCGCGTCATCCAAACTCGGCATCCCCAAAACAACCAAACCCGCCAGCCCAGATGAAATTCTGTAGAGACGCTCATTAGAATGTCGTTCAACGAGCACGGCAGCATCGAGCTCGCCCCACCACCACGAAAGGGACAGGCCCCTTTGTAGTGGTTTTCGACTCTGGCACTCGACTGTCTCGATCTGTAACATCTAGCGGCTCTTTTCGATCTTAGATGTTACAGATTGAGATGAAATGATCAGCGGCGATCGTTTGTCTCAATCTGTAACAACCGCTCGTCAAATAGGGGCCCAGATGTTACAGGTCGAGACAAACGGGACCGCCACAAAGGTGCCTGTCCCCTTCGTGGTGGTTTTCGACAAAAAGAAACCGCCCCGATAACAGAGGTGAACTGCGCCCCGAAACTTGGACTGAATAAATAGCGACTACGCCGCAAGGGCCCGGTCCCGGAACTCCTCCGGCGTCAGGCCCTTCAATCTTACCTGCCTGCGCCGCGTGTTCCAATGGGCTATGTACTCCTCCAGGTCGCGCTTGAAGTCCCCGAAGCTGCCCCACTCCCTGCCGCGGTAGAACTCGTCCTTCACGTGGCCGAAGAGCTGCTCGGTGGCGGCGTTGTCGATGCAGTTCCCCTTGCGCGACATGCTCTGGGTGATGCCCGCCCCCTCCAGCCTGGAGGCGTAGGACTCGTGCTGGTACTGCCAGCCCATGTCCGAGTGCATGGTCGGCGCCGCCCCGTCGGGCAGGGCCTCGAGGAGCCGGTCGAGCATCCTGTGCTGCTGGGCGAGGTCCGGCGAGGTCGATATGTCGCTCGCCACGATCTCCTTCGTGCAGAAGTCGAGCACCGGGGCCCAGTAGGCCTTGGCGCCGGCCACCTTGAACTCGGTGACGTCGGTGCCGAGCTTCTGCCACGGCCCCTCGGCGCCGAAGTCCCTCGCGATGACGTTCTCGAACGTGCTTCCCACGAGCCCCCTGTAGGAGCTGTACCGGCGGCGGGAGCCCCGGCGGCGTATCCCGCACCGGATGCCCATCTCGCGCATCATCTTGAGCACGGTCTTGTCGGCCACGACCGCGCCCAGCTCGGCGCGCAGGCACATGGCTATCTGCCGGTGCCCGCAGCCGTTGGCGGTGCGCGAGAATATCTCGGCCGCGGCGTCGCGCAGCTCGGGCCTGGTCGGCCTCCGCGGGTGCGCCAGCGCGTAGTAGTAGGTCGACCTCCTGAGCCCCGAGCACTCCAGCAGGTGGCGCAGGGAGTGCCCCTCCGCGCGCAGCGCCCTCACCGCCTCGGCCGCCGCCCTGGTCAGAGCCCGTCCCGCTCGACCAGGGCGCGCAATTTTTTTAGGTAGGCGACCTCGGCCTCGAGCCTGCGGCAGCGCTCCTCGAGCTCCTGCTCGCGGGTGCGGGCTCGGGGCTTCGACCTCGACCCCCTCGGCCTGCCCTTCGGGCGGGGCCGCAGCGCCTCGGCGCCGCCCTCGCGGTAGAGCCTGCACCAGCGCTCCAGCGGGGACTTCGACCTGATCCCGAACTCGGCCATGGCGTCGGCCTTCGCCATCCCGCCGTCGACCACGGCCGACGCCGCGGCGACCCTCTGCTCGAATGTGTAACTGGATTGTTTCCCGTCCATGGACAGCAGCGCCTCGCTTCCGAACGCCCGGTATACCCACTGCCATTCTCTCACGGTCTCGCGGGGGACGGACAGGGCCTCGGCCGCCGGCTTGCAGCCGACGCCGGCGTCGAAGAGCTCGACGGCCCGCCTCCTGGACTCCAGGTCGTGCTTCACCCTGAGGTCTATACTCATGGAAAACCTCCCATTTCCCGATGTCCAAGAAATGGGAGGCAGTTCAAGGCGGCATCAAGCAAGTCTATTTATTAGCGTCCCTCAAGACCCAACGAGAACGTCGCGGTAGCCCCGGCCATACCTTTCCCTCGGGCGACCCTCGCGAAGCGCGTGAGCACGAGGGAAAGGTGTGGCAGGGGCGTACAGCAGAGTTACTCGGCAGCGGCCTTGAACTTGTTGTAGTTGATCAGGCAGCCGGCCTTGACGATGGCACGCTCCTCTGCCGTCATATCGGCAATGTAGAGCTCAATCTGCTCGACCGCACCGTCGGCGCGCACTACGTAGGCGGCGATGTCCTTTAGGTCGCCGTCGAGCACGGCGCGGATACCCGGCACAAAGACGTAGTCGCCCACCTCAAAGTTGGGCTCGGCCTCCATCTGGAAGGGCACCATGCCCCAGTTCATCACGTTGGAGCGATAGCGCTTGGTGGCGTACTCGTGGACGATGTTGGCCAGGCCGCCAATTACGCGCTGGCAGCTCGCGGCCTGCTCGCGGGCAGAACCGTCACCGGGCTTCTTAGCATAGAGCATGGAGCCGTACTCGGTCGCCCTGGCGTCGGCAGCGACACCCGCGCCGGCCAGTGCCTCAAACACGCCGGCAAGCTCGGCATCGAGTGCCGCCAGGTCGCCTGCTACCTCGCCGGCAACGCGGCGCTTCTCTACGGCGTCGACCTCCTTCGAACGGCCCACGTAGGCCGGGTCGCGGCGGCTCAGCGTAAACTCTGCCAGGCCCAGCGGATTGGAGCGGAAGGAGCTCGTCTCGCCCGAAGGAATGAGCTCGTCAGTCGTGGTGACCGGGTCCATGATCTTGGAGCACACCTTGAGCAGGATATCGTCGCCGAGAGGCTCCATCGCGGGCCACGGCTTGATGTTGGGGCCTTCGACCAGCTCGTCGGCCGGCTCAGCCTTGCCAAAGCCCCAGTACACGCGTTTCTTGTACGGCGCGTCGTCAAAGGTGTACTCGCAGGCCTCGTCCCAGGTCTCCTCGGGCAGGTCGGTCGCCGGCGTCAGGACGCCGCCGTTGGCAGCCGTCGCCGCAATGGAGCGGGCGTCCATCAGGGCCACCGCGCTCAGCTGGCCATTGCCCGGCTTGGAACCCTCACGGTTGGGGAAGTTGCGCGTGGTGTGGCGGATGGACAGGCCGTTGTTAGCGGGCGTGTCGCCGGCACCGAAACACGGGCCGCAGAACGCCGTGCGCACGATCGCGCCAGCCTCCATAAGATCGTAGATGTAGCCACGGCGCGTAAGTTCGAGCGCCACGGGCTGGCTTGTGGGGTAGACCGACAGCGAGAACTCGCCGCAGCCGGTGTTGGCGCCCTTGAGCACGCGGGCAGCCTGAACCACGGAGTCGTAGTTGCCGCCCGAGCAGCCGGCGATAACGCCCTGCTGCACGTGCAGCTTGCCGTTGACGATCTTGTCGAGCAGGCTAAAGTGCGTCTTGCCCTCGCCGATCTTGGCGGCCTCGAGCTCGACCTCATGCAGGATGTCCTCGAGGTTCTCGTTGAGCTCGTCGATCTCAAAGCCGTTGGAAGGATGGAACGGCAGCGCGATCATGGGCTTGATGCTCGACAGGTCGACCTCGACGCAGCCGTCGTAGTAGGCAACATCGGCGGGCTTGAGCTCGCGGTAGTCGTCGCCGCGGCCGTGCATGGTCAAAAACGCGTGTGTGTCCTCGTCGGTGGCCCAGATGCTCGACAGGCAGGTCGTCTCGGTGGTCATGACATCGACGCCATTGCGGTAGTCGGTCGTCATGCTCGCGATGCCGGGGCCCACAAACTCCATGACTTTGTTCTTGACGTAGCCCTTGGCAAAGACCGCACGGATGATGGCGAGCGCCACGTCGTGCGGGCCAACGCCGGGGCGCGGGGCGCCCGTGAGGTAGATGGCAACGACGCCGGGATAGGCGACATCGTAGGTGTCGCGCAGCAGCTGCTTTGCCAGCTCGCCACCGCCCTCGCCCACGGCCATGGTGCCCAGAGCGCCGTAGCGGGTGTGCGAGTCGGAGCCCAGGATCATCTTGCCACAGCCGGCGAAATTCTCACGCATAAAGGAGTGGATGACGGAGATGTGCGGCGGGACGAAGATGCCGCCGTACTTCTTGGCAGCCGAGAGACCAAAGACGTGGTCGTCCTCGTTGATGGTGCCGCCCACGGCGCACAGCGAGTTGTGGCAGTTGGTGAGCACGTAGGGCAGCGGGAACTGCTCCATGCCCGAGGCGCGCGCCGTCTGGATGATGCCGACAAAGGTGATGTCGTGGCTCGCCATGGCGTCGAAGCGAATCTTGAGCGCCTCGGGGTCGCCGGACGTATTGTGTGCCTGGAGGATCGAATACGCGATGGTGCCGCGCTTGGCATCCTCGGGCGTCTGCGTAATACCGCGCTCGGCAGCCTCGGCCTCAGGCACAACCTCGCTGCCGTTACGCAGGTAGATGCCGTCCTCGTACAGCTTGACCATACTGTCTCCCACTCTGCCCAAAAGATTTGGGTGCATAGCATACATTCGTTCAATATCGTGCCATAGAACGGTTGCGAGTGGGTTACGAATCTACACGTTCACTTTATCTCAATAAAGTAAAGGACGAGCACCTTGCATCACTCTTCTGACAAGGAGTGTCCCAAAGTGCCGGCACAAAAGGAACGTCCTCAACTGCCAAGTGCCGCAAGAGTGTCCCCTTTGACCAGTCATTTAAGAACGTCCCCAATGACTACCGCATTCGGAGCAAGGCAACGCCGCAGGTAGAGGACGGACAGCGAGCGACGTCCAGAGCGAATAAGTTGGCATGAAAAAGGCAAGGCATAGACCTTCTGGTCATGCCTTGCCTTTTGAATGACAAATTGTCGCTCTGGGCGGCGCGCAGCGTCGGCCCGTTACGCGGTTTGGTAAAACCGCGTAACTACAAATCCCCTCCGGCGCCCAAAAGCTTGCGCATGACTTGCTCGGGGTTGACTGAGCCGTCGCGCGGGGCCAGGGCGGTAATCTTCTTCTGCATCTTGTATTCGTGCAGCTCGTCCTCGAGCTGGCGCACGCGGGCGCGGAGCTTTTCGTTCTCGCGCTCGCGCTCCTCGGCACGCTCCTTCATATCGAGAATGCGCACCACGCCGGCAAGGTTGATGCCCTCGTCGGTCAGCTGGTTGATGAGCTCCAGGCGCTCGATATCGGCACGCGAATACAGACGCGTGTTGCCGCCCGAGCGCTGGGGATTCACCAAGCCTTTGGACTCGTAGACGCGCAGAGTCTGCGGGTGCATGCCGGTCAGCTCGGCCGCCACGCTGATCATGTACAGCGGTTTGTTCCTATTGTCCTCGGCCATGCTACCTGACCCCTTTCCGTCTCGTTATCGTCCATCATAAGCCCGTGGGCGCGGGCGTGCGCCGCGACCGCCCTAGTACGTCGCCTTGTAACGGTTGACCTTCTCGCGATAGTCGCGTGTGTCGGTCTCGCGCAGCTTGGTCATGGCATCGCGCTCGTCATCGGATAGGTTCGTGGGGACCTGCACCTTGATCTCGACGAGCAGCGCGCCTGTGCGGCCACGGTGCTTAACGTCGGGCGCACCCATCTCCTTAAAGCGGAACTTCTTGCCCGTCTGGGTGCCAGCGGGCACCTTCAGACGAACCGTCGCGCCGCCGGGCGTGGGCACATCAACCGTGCAGCCGAGCGCCGCCTCGTAGACCGAGACCGGTACCTCCATGGTCACGTCGGCACCTTTGCGCTTAAACAGCGGGTGCTCCTCCACATGCGTGGTCACGACCAGGTCGCCGCGCTCGCCACCCGCAACGCCGTACTCGCCGCGACGTTTGTAGCGCAGCTTGCCGCCGTCGACCGCGCCCGCGGGGACCGAGACCGTAATGGTCTGCTGCTCGCCCGTCGAGGGAATGCGGTAAGTGACCTTGTGCGTCACGCCGCGAAACGCGTCCTCGGCCGAAACATCGACGGTCAGCGACAGGTCGCCGCCCTTGCGAGCACGGCTGCGACCCGCGCCGGCACCGGCAGCGCCCGCAGCCCCGGCAAAGCCCGAGCCCCAATCGCTGCCCCAGGCGCCGTTGCCGCTAAAGATGCTGTCGAAGATATCGCCCCAGCCGCTCGCGCCGGCACCGGCGCCGTAGCCACCGCTATACGCGCCGCCCGCGCCCGGCATGCCGCCGAACATGAGCATCTGGTCGTACTCTTTGCGCTTCTTCTCGTCCGAAAGCGTCTCGTAGGCCTCGCTAATCTCCTTGAACTTGGCCTCGTCGCCGCCGGCATCGGGGTGATATTTTTGCGCGAGCTTGCGAAACGCGCTCTTGATCTCTTTGTCGGAGGCGCTCTTGGATACGCCCAGGATGTCATAGAAGGTTTTGCCTGCAGCCATCGTAGCTCCTCTCCTGTTACGTCCGCCGCCCATGCAGACGACGGCCCATGCTTTCATATGGCACTAGGCCAGAAAGGGCCCCGGGTGTTGCCCCGGGGCCCTTCTCAATTACTCCTCGGTGCTCTCGGCCGTATCGGCCGCAGCATCCTCGGGCGCCGCTTCGGGCTCCGGTGCGGGGCGCCTCTCGCCACCGTAGGTCACCGTCACCATCGCGGAACGCAGGATGCGATCCGCCATGCGGTAGCCCTTCTGGTACACATCGTTGACGGTCTCGTCGTACTGCGATGCGTCCTCGACGCGACCCACAGCCTGGTGCTCGAGCGGATCGAACGCCTCGCCCTTGGGGTCGATGGGCTCAACGCCCTCGTGCGCAAACACATCGAGCAGCTTGGCATGAACCGCGTCAACGCCATCGACGAACTGCTTAAAGTCGTCGGAAAGCTCTTGGCTGCGGGCATGGTCAATCGCGCGCTCGATATCGTCGATCACCGGCAACAGCGCGGTGACAAGCTTCTCGGTCGCGCGCTCGCGCTCGGCGATACGCTCGTTTGCGGTGCGGCGACGGAAGTTCTCCCAGTCGGCCTGCAGACGGGCGGTGCGCTCGGTGGCGTCCTTTGCCTTGTCCTCGGCGGCCTTCTGAGCCTCTGCCGCAGCATCAAGCTCGTTGCGCACGTCGTTAAGCTCCTTCTGAGCCTGCTCGAACTTAAGCTTAAAGTCGTTGTCGGCGGCTTCCTCACCGGCGCGGATAGCGGCTTCCACCATCTCGTCCTCGGTCATCGTCGCCTCCTTGTTGGAATCCTCTACCTGGTTCTCGGCAGCCTCGGCGGCCGCGGCCTCGTTGGCCTCGGTATCGTCGACGGCCTCTACGGGAATCTTCACGTCCTTCTCCTCGGAGTCAACGGGGGCGGCGCCAGCGGCAGCCGCCTCCGTGCGAGCTTTACGGGCGGACATGATTACTTGTCCTCGTCGTCCACAACCTCGTAGTCGGCGTCGACGACGTCATCGTCGGCAGGCTGGGCACCGGCGGCACCGTCGGTCTGCTGCTGAGCGTCGGCGTAGACAACCTGGGCCAGCTCGTAGGCCACGGACTGCAGGGACTCGCCGGCGGCCTTGATGGCCTCGACGTCAGAGCCCTCGAGCGCCTTCTTGGCGTCGGCGATAGCGGCCTCGGCCTTGGACTTCACATCGGCGGAAACCTTGTCGCCCAGCTCGTTGAGGGTCTGCTCGGTGGAGTAGCACAGGCTGTCGGTCTGGTTGCGGACCTCGACCTCTTCCTTCTGCTTCTTGTCCTCCTCGGCATGAGCCTCGGCGTCCTTGACCATACGATCGACTTCGTCATCGGACAGAGCGGTGGAGCCGGAAATGGTGATCTGCTGCTCCTTGCCGGTACCCTTGTCCTTAGCGGAGACCTTGACGATGCCGTTGGCGTCGATGTCGAAGGTAACCTCGATCTGCGGCACGCCGCGGCGGGCAGCCGGGATGCCGGTCAGCTGGAACTTACCGAGCGACTTGTTGTCGCGGGC
Organism: Collinsella sp. CLA-ER-H6; assembly: GCF_040092305.1. Lineage (NCBI taxonomy): Bacteria > Bacillati > Actinomycetota > Coriobacteriia > Coriobacteriales > Coriobacteriaceae > Collinsella > Collinsella sp. CLA-ER-H6. Next base: position 27,490 of record NZ_JBBNLS010000011.1, on the reverse strand, counting down.
AAGCTCGCGCTCGCCCTGGAGCACGTTGATCTCGACGCTGGTCTGGTTGTCGGCAGCGGTGGAGTAGACCTCGGTCTTGGAGGTCGGGATCGTGGTGTTGCGGTCGATCATCTTGGTCATGATGCCGCCCATGGTCTCGACACCCAGCGACAGCGGGGTAACGTCGAGCAGCAGGATGCCCTCGACGTCGCCGGTGAGCACGCCGCCCTGGACGGCAGCGCCGTCGGCAACGACCTCGTCGGGGTTCACGGACATGTTGGGCTGCTTGCCGGTCATGGTCTTGACGAGCTCCTGGACGGCGGGCATACGGGTGGAGCCGCCGACAAGGATGACCTCGGTCAGGTCGGAGAGCTTAAGCTTGGCGTCGCGCAGGGCGTTGGTGACAGGCTGCTTGCAGCGCTCGAGCAGGTCGCGGGTAATCTTCTCGAACTCGGCGCGGGTCAGCGTGTAGTTGAGGTGCAGCGGGCCGGACTGGTTCATGGTAATGAACGGCAGGTTGATGGTGGTCTGCTGGGCGGCGGAGAGCTCCTTCTTGGCGTTCTCGGCAGCCTCCTTCAGACGCTGCAGGGCCATGGGGTCCTGACGCAGGTCGACACCGTTCTCCTGCTGGAACTTATCGGCCATCCAGTCGATGACGCGCTGATCCCAGTCGTCGCCGCCCAGGTGGTTGTCGCCCGAGGTGGACAGAACCTCAAACACGCCGTCGGCGAGGTCGAGGATGGAGACGTCGAAGGTGCCGCCGCCCAGGTCGAAGACCAGGATGCGCTGGTCGGTGCCCTGCTTGTCCAGGCCATAGGCCAAAGCAGCAGCGGTCGGCTCGTTGACGATACGCTTGACGTTGAGGCCGGCGATCTTGCCGGCGTCCTTGGTGGCCTGACGCTGGGCGTCGTTGAAGTAGGCCGGGACGGTGATGACGGCGTCGGTGACGGTCTCGCCCAGATACTTCTCGGCGTCGGCCTTCATCTTGGCGAGCACCATGGCGCTCACCTGCTCGGCGGTGTAGTCCTTGCCCTCGATGTCGACGACGGCACGGCCACCCTGGCCCTCCTTGACCTCATACGGCACGGTCTTGATCTCGGAGGTGCACTCGGAGTACTTGCGGCCCATGAAGCGCTTGATAGAGAACACGGTGTTCTTGGGGTTGGTGACCGCCTGGTTCTTAGCGGCCTTGCCCACGACGCGGTCGCCGTCGGCGCGGAAGCCCACGACGGACGGGGTGGTGCGATCGCCCTCGGCGTTCACGATGATGGTCGGAGAACCGCCCTCGAGGACGGCCATAGCGGAGTTAGTAGTACCAAGGTCGATACCAAGAATCTTACTCATTAGAAATTCCCTCTCTCTTGTGCGTTTGCACCGACTCGGCGGTCTGCCGAGCGGTGTTTCGGCTTGTCTTTCAGGATGTAGTGTATCCCCTTATGGGCCGGAATATACAAAATCTAAGTCAATTCATATAAGATTTCTTATTGCCAAGAGTTTAGGTTCTTAAATGCGCAGGTAGATGCGCTGATTGAGTTCTCGGCAAATCTATCGAGATCTATGTAGAGATGGCTGAGGTTTGCGTCCGGGGGTGCCTGGGGGCCGTCTTGCGGAAAGCTCATCCCGGTTTGAGCGTGGATTCCGGGTCGCAGTTTCCGTCTGAAGGCTCAACCGGAAACCGTATCCCGTTTTGAGAGCTGATACCGGCTCGCATTTTCCGCTAGCGGGCCTAACCGGAAACTGCGACCCGTTTTTCGACAAAATAATGGGATGCGGTTTCCGCAAGCACGCTCAATCGCCCTATATTTCAAGTCACCTTTAGCTAACATTTGCGCAGCTCAACGGCCCCACCTGCGCATTTTTTAGTAAACCTTGGCATACTCGGCGAACGGTATGAAGATGCCGGTCAGAGGGTATTGCAAACGGTCGCTCCCGTGGTATGTTTTTGCCCGAATCAAACCGGCGCGCATCGCCTGTAGCGTCGGTCAACAGAGAGGAAACTACCATGGCTCATCCCGTAATTGATGCCGACGAGTGCATCGCTTGTGGCGTTTGCGTCGACTCCTGCCCCGCTGGCGTTCTGGAGCTCCAGGACGTCGCTACCGTCGCCGACGAGGACTCCTGCGTCGCCTGTGGCGCTTGCCAGGACGCTTGCCCCGCCGGCGCGATCACCGAGATCGTCGAGGAGTAACAACTCCCCCACTTGCACACTCACAAGTACACCGTGCACAAAAAGGAGGCCTCCGCATCGCCGCGGAGGCCTCCTTTTGCATATGTGGGCAGTTGCGGTGGAATAGTTCCTGGCTCATTGCTTAGGTGCCGATTGTAGGAACTATTTCACCGCAACTTATAAAGACGGTGTCGGGCTAGGACAAATCATCCTCGTAGGGCATGAGGTCTGCCAAGTAGCCTTTCTCCTTGAGCATGGCCTCGATCTCGTCGAGGGTTTGCTCATCCTCCGCGGCGATGCGATGGAAGTGGTAGCCGCTCGTCACCGTTAGCAGCGGAAAGCTCTTGCCGCTCTCGATATCGCGCAGATAGCGCTCGACATCGCGGCGGTTGCGAATGTCCAGGTCGGCCGTGATCTTGCCGTACACACGATGGTTGACGATCACGTTGAGCACGGCGCCACCCGCGTCGACGATACTCGTAAGCTCGTCGCCCGCCTGCTCCACGCTGTGGCGCACCTTAACAAGACGCGTGGGCACGGCGGGGCTGCTGGGGGCCTCCTGCAGCACGTAGCCGCGATTGGTCGCCACGATATCGTGTCCATCGGCACGCAGCAGGGCGATGTCTTGCACGACAATCTGGCGGCTCACACCCACCTCGCGAGCAAGTGCACTACCGGAGACGGGGTCTTTGGCTCGCTCGAGCACGCCCATGATGGCACGGCGACGCTCGCGGGCGTCCATTATTTACCGTCCAGCAGACGCAGGTGCTTAAGCGAGAGGTCGAGGATCGGCGCGGAGTGCGTCAGGGCGCCCGAGCTAATAAAGTCAACGCCCAGGTCGGCAAGCGCGCGGATATTGCTGGCATCCACGTTGCCCGAACACTCGGTCTTGGCACGGCCGGCGATAAGTTCAATCGCGGCAGCCATATCGTCGTGGGTCATGTTGTCGAACATGATGATGTCGGCGCCGGCCTCCATGGCCTCGCGCACCATGTCCAGGTTCTCGCACTCGATCTCGACCGTCGTGGTAAACGATGCATGGGCGCGCGCCATCTCAATCGCACGCGTCACGCCACCGGCGGCATCGATGTGGTTGTCCTTGAGCATGACGGCCGTCGACAGGTTGTAGCGGTGGTTGCTGCCGCCGCCAATCTCAACCGCCGCCTTCTCAAACACGCGCATGCCCGGCGTGGTCTTGCGCGTGTCGACGAGCACGGTCTTGGTTCCCTCGAGCGCCGCGGCCATGCTGTGTGTATAGGTAGCGATGCCGCTCATGCGCTGCAGGTAGTTGAGCGCCACGCGCTCGCCCGAAAGCAACACGCGCGCGTCGCCGCGCACCTGGCCCACGTGATCGCCGGCATGCACCTCGTCGCCATCCGAGACATCAAACAGCACCGAGCTCTGCGAATCCAGCAGCTCAAAGGTGCGGGCAAACACATCCAAGCCGGCGATGATGCCGTCGGCCTTGGCGATAAGCTCCACCGTGGCGGGACGCGCCGTGGGGCACACGCTCGCCGTGCTCACGTCCTCAAACGTGATGTCCTCGCGCAGGGCCTGCAGAATCAGATCATCGACGACGAGCTTCATGGTAATGGGATTCATGATCTACTCCTCCACGGCCTGCGTGCCGGCGGCACGGGCCAAATCATCGATTGCCAGAGGGTCGGCGCCCAGGGCGCGATGACGGCCATCGAGCGCGGGATCGCCCGCCTGCTCCACTGCGAGCGACTCGCCGGTGCGCATGTACCACGCGGCGCGACGACCCCAGACCAGCGCCTCGAGCAGGCTGTTGGAAGCCAGGCGATTCTTGCCGTGAACGCCGTTGCAGGCCGTCTCGCCCGCGGCGTAGAGCTCGGGCATCGAGGTGCGGCCGTCCTTGTCGACCCACACGCCGCCCATAAAGTAGTGCTGCGTCGGCGTAACGGGAATGGGCTCGTCCAAGATGTCGCGGCCGTCCTCCAGGCAGCGCGCGCGAATGTTGGCAAAGTGCCCGGTCACCACGTCGCGCTCGACGGGGGCAAAGCTCAGCCACTCGTGCTCGGTGCCGTCCTGCTTCATCTGCTCGCGAATAGCGGCGGCGACCACATCGCGCGGCTGGAGCTCATCGGTAAAGCGCTCGCCGGCGGCGTTAAGCAAAATCGCGCCCTCGCCGCGGCAGCTCTCGCTGATCAGGAAGGTGCGGCCCGGCTGCGGCGAGAACAGCCCCGTGGGGTGAATCTGCACGTAGTCCAGGTGCTCCATCTTAATGCCATGCTCCTGAGCAATGTAGCAGGCATCGCCCGTGAGCTGCGGGTAGTTGGTCGAATGGTCGTATACGCCGCCGATGCCGCCCGTTGCCCACAGCGTGTGGCGGGCATGGATCTTAAACGGCTCGCCGGCATGCGCGCCCTCGGCGGCATTTACCAGCTCGTCGGCGGGACGAACCGAGTTGTTCTCGTCCACGGGAACGGCGACGATACCGGTGCACACCGTGGCGCCGTCACGCTCGCCCGTCAGGATGTCGGTCATGGCCACGTGCTCCAAAATCTGCACGTTGTCCAGCTTGCGAACGGCCTGGAGCAGTTTGGTCGTGATCTCCTTGCCCGTAATGTCGGCATGGAAGGCAATGCGCGGACGGCTGTGCGCGCCCTCGCGGGTAAAGTCGAGGCTGCCGTCGGCCTTGCGCTCAAAATCCACGCCCATCGCTAGCAGGTCGTTGATGACCGAACGGCTCGAGCGGATCATGATGTCGACGCTCTCGCGGCGGTTCTCGTAGTGACCGGCGTGCATGGTGTCCTCAAAGAAGGCATCATAGTCCGAGCCCTCGGGCAGCACGCAGATGCCGCCCTGCGCGAGCATCGAATCGCACTCATCGACCGCGCCCTTGGAGAGCATGATCACGCGCGTGCTCGTCGGCAGATTGAGGGCCGCGTACAGACCCGCCACGCCGCAGCCGGCAATGACGACGTCGCACTCCATATCGGGGTATTGCTTGGTTTCCACAGGAATCCTCTCCCTTGAATGTGACATAAGGGACCGTCCCTCATGCAACATTGTTCTAGCGTGCTGCGTACTCGAGCATACGGTCGAGCGTGAGCTTGGCCTGGTCTGCTGCCTCGTCCGAGACGCCGATCTGCACCTCGCCCTCGCCCGCCTCCAGGCAGCGCACGAGCTTTTCGAGCGTGATGAGGTCCATGTTGACGCAGGTGGGCTGCACCGCGGGGAAATAAAACTTCTTGCCGGTGCCCTGGCAGCGGCGCTCGAGCTCGTAGAGCACGCCGCGGACCGTCACGATGATGAATTCGCTCGCGTCGGACTCCTCGGCATACTTGATGATGCCGGCGGTGGAGCCGATGTAGTCGGCCTCGGCCAGAACGTCGGCCTTGCACTCAGGATGCGCCAGCACGAGCGCGTCGGGGTGGGCCTCCGTCGCGTCGACGATCTGCTCGACGGTGATGATGTGATGGCGTGGGCAGTAGCCGTTGTTGAGGATGACGTGCTTTTGCGGCACCTGCTCGGCTACGAAGCGTCCCAGGTTTTGGTCGGGAATGAACAGGATATGCTGCTGCGGCAGCTCGGACACGATCTTAACGGCGTTGGAACTGGTGACGCACACGTCGCTCCAGCTCTTGATCTCGACCGTGGAGTTGACGTAGCACACCACGGCCAGGTCGTCGCCGTACTCGGCGCGCGCCGCGTCAACCGTCTCGCGCTTGACCATGTGCGCCATGGGACAGTCTGCGCCCGGCTCGGGCAGCAGCACGGTCTTAGTGGGATTGAGCAGCTTGGCGCTCTCGCCCATAAACTCCACGCCGCACAACACGATGGTCTGCTGCGGCAGGCTCTTGGCGAGCTTTGCCAGGTAGAAGCTATCGCCGACGTAATCGGCAACGGCTTGGACCTCGGGCGCCACGTAATAGTGCGCCAGGATCACCGCGTCACGTTGGGTTTTTAGTTGCTGAATGGCCTCGACGAGCTCTGCGGGCACCAGTGCCGCACGCTCCGTTGCCGTCGTTGCCGATGCCAAGCCGGCCGCGATATCGCGTGCAAGCTCCGACGCATCCATGTTCGCGCTCTGTGCCATCAAGGCCCCTCTCTTTTGGCGAATCTTGGGGCTTTAGTATGACACCTAGGTTTACAGCTGACAAGACAGCTGTAAACCTAGGTGTAAAGTTGAAATAAAGATTCAATCATGTGGCAGGTCCATATTCGAACTGGCAAGCTGAGGATAGCTGAGCTCTCGATGGCGCAGGAGGCATCTTTCGCCACCGCAATACCGCTTGGCGCGAGTTGCACGCCGTGGGGCGCAAACGGTCCGCACCCCCGCAAGCGGCGCGTACCCGATGTGGCAAAATCGAACTACTTAAGGGGGCCGAATGCTCAAGATTATTGCCTGCGACGATGATGTCGCTTTTCTAGATAGACTGCACCGGATGATCGACCGTTGGTCGACCGAGACGGGCACGGCGGTCGATGTTGCGCTCGTCACACGCGGCGAGGACCTGCTGGCCCGCCATGCCGCATCGCGCACCGACATCATTCTGCTCGACATGATCATGCCGCTCGTCAACGGCATGGACACCGCACGCGAACTGCGCCAGGCCGACACCGCCGTGCGCCTGGTGTTCCTCACCTCGTCGCCCGAGTTCGCGCTGGAATCCTACGAGGTCCGCGCCTTCGACTATCTGCTCAAGCCCGTGACTTACGAACGCCTGGCGCGATTACTCGACGAGCTTTCGAGCATGCGCCCGGCGGCAACCGACGAGCTCGTGATCAAAACTTCCTTTGGCTACCACGCCCTGCGCCTGTCCGACATCGAATATGCCGAGGCGCGCAACAAGCACGTGGTCTTCCACCTGCGCGACGGACGCGATATCGAGGCACTCGAGTCGTTCCGCAGCGTCGAGGACCGCTTGGAGCAAAACGCGGTCTTCTTTAAATGCCACCGCAGCTACCAGGTCAACCTGCGCAATATCGATCACTTTGACCGCACGGACATCGTCATGCGCTCGGGCGCGTGCATCCCGCTTTCGCGCAGTTGCAAGCAGGGATTCCAAGACGCCTACTTTGCGGTGCGCTTTGAGGGTGGGAGACACTGATGGTCTCCTCGGTCGAAATGGTCCTTTGGGCAATCCACCACGCCACGACGCTACTCTTTGGCGTCTTTGCCTCGGCGGCGCTGTGCGGTGTCGAGATCAACCGGCGTCATACGCTTGAACTGGTGTTGGTCGGCATCGTGACCGGCGCTGCCTTTTCGATCGCCAATGTCGTTGGCGGCGAACTATTTGCCCGACAGGTTTATCCACTTGCCGTGCACCTGCCGCTTATCGTCTACCTGTGTGCGCGCTACCGCCTGAGCCCGCTGCTTGCCGCGCTCGGCATTACGAGTGCTTATCTGAGCTGCCAGTTCAGCAATTGGATGGGCATCGCCGCCTTTGCCGCAACCGATTCGCAGATCGCGTACTATCTGGCGCGCATCGCGACCACACTCGCCGTCTTTGCCGTCCTGTTGCATTGGGCCGGCGACATCGGTCCACGCTTGGCGATTAAAAGCACCACCGAGCTGGGCATCCTTTTAATCCTGCCGCTCGTCTATTACGTCTTTGACTATGCCACCAACGTCTACACCACGCTGTTCCACTCGGGCTCGGTGGTAACGGTTGAGTTTTTGGCATTTGCGCTCTGTGCCTTCTATCTTATGTTTCTTGCCGTTTACCTGCGCGAATACGAAGAAAAGGAAACCGCCGAGCGAGAGCGCTGGATGCTCGAAACCCGCGACAGCGCCGCCATCAAAGAGCTCGAGGCTTGGCGTCAATCTGGGCGCGAGCTGTCGATTCTTCGCCACGATATGCGCCACTTCCTACGCGGCCTAGCCGCTTTAATTGAGGAGGGCCACACCGACGAGGCGCTCAAACGCATCGATGAACTCTGCGAAGCCGGCGATCGCACCGCCGTACGCCGCTTCTGCGCCAACGAGACCGTAAACATCGCGCTTTCGTCATTTAACTCGGATATCAATAGAAACGGCATTACCGCCAACCTGCGCGCCGCCGTACCCGAAACCATCCACGTAGGTGACGCCGACCTGTTTAGCGTGCTCTCAAATGCCTTGGAAAACGCTATCACCGCCGCGAGCGCCGCGCCCCAGGGAAAGCGATTCGTCGACTTTGACCTGCGATTAGAGGACGGCCAGCTGCTGCTGTTAGTTTCCAACACGTTTGACCGCGCGCCGCGCATGGTCGACGGCATGCCCGTGACCCGGCATGCGGGCCACGGCTTTGGCACCAAGAGCATCAAACTTGCCGTGGAGCGCATGAACGGCAACTGTCAGTTCCGCATTAACGGCGATCGGTTTGAGCTGCGCGCTGTGATGTAGAAGTGCGGCGCCGATCTCGCGGCGTGTCTTGCCCGCCAGGCAATCGCTCACCGGCGCCAATCTGCTACAGCGGAGCGGCCGCCGGGGTCAGCTGCTTGATGTAGGCCCACATGCGCTGCTTGGCCGCTTTGTCGGTCAGCGCCGCCTCAAAGCCATCGAGCGCGAGCACGCGGCGGCCCTGCACATGGGCGACCAGGCCGGGCTTGAGCATGGCGGTGTCGAAGTCATCGATCGCCACGAGCATATCGGCGTAGGTCTCGCGCATGGCGTCAGCCGCGTTGTTGTCGAGCAGCAGCACCGCCTCGGGGTCCAAAGCCTCAAGCGCCTCACGGAACAGCTCGCACGGCAGAGTCTCGCCCACCGCGACCGTCCCATCACCCACGCCGGCGACGCTTGCCAGCACGCAAAAATCCTCGGGCGCGTAGCCGATGGCCCCAAGCGCCTTGCGCAACGCCGCGCCATCCGGGCCGGCGGCAAGCTCGCCACCCGAACGCTCGGCCTCGTCCAGATCGCCTTTGACCAGCACGATCGGCGAGCACGCGTTGCCCGCGATACGCACGCCACGACCCGCGAGCGATGCGAGCTCCTGCTCGGTCGCCTGGGCGATGGCTTCTTTTTTCTGGCTTTGTGACGTGGGCATGCGCTCTCCAATCGTTTGCGTGCCCACCATTATATAAAAGAGCCGCCCGCGAGTGGTTGCTTTGCGGGCGGCTGGGTATAAGCACGGTCGTACTGAGTTTTACGCGGCCGAGCCGCGTCGCATTATGGAGGTCACCATGGCTGACATTAATCAGATTACCCCCGAGAACTTCGATTCCATCGTTAACGACAGCCTGCCCGTGCTGGTCGATTTTTGGGCACCGTGGTGCGGGCCCTGTCGATCCCTCTCGCCCATCGTTGACGAGGTTGCCGATGAGCTGGCGGGCAAGCTTGCCGTTGCCAAATGCAACGTCGACGACAACCAGGACCTGGCCATGAAGTATGGCGTCATGAGCATCCCCACGCTGATTGTGTTTAAGAACGGCGAGGAGATTGACCGCTCGGTTGGCGCTCTGCCCAAGGCGAGGCTGCAGGCGCTGCTGGAGAAGCATCTGTAATACGCTTGTTACATGTTGCCGTCTGCCTGCCGTCCATGAGCGCTTTTACGCCGCTCGCCGGACTTCTGAATGCACCGAGTGCAACCACGGATAGTATGGTAGTCACAAACAGCCCCCAGTGAACGGGTGCGGGTCGCACAGACTCGTACCCGTTTTCTTCATTTGCCTAGTCTTTGCCACAAGTTTTGTTATGGATTTAAAAACTCAGATCCGATAGCACGTTCGTAAGACTGGATCGTTTCGGCATTTGCCCTCTCGATATCATTAAGCGGTGATGTCATCGCATCAAATTCCTCAGGCGAGTATATGCCTTCATACCAATCCTTATTGTCGAAATACTCTTGAATCTTCTCATTCTTGAACTTGCGACCATGGCGTGCATATATTTCATTTCTTGCCAAGCAAAGCTCCCATGTGCTCATACCCATTTCTTCAATCTCCGCCTCGGTATAACGCCGTGAGTCGCTTTCAGAAAGTAAGTAACCGTCTACCGTCGAACTCTTCGCATCACAGTAATAGGAAAAGCTATCCATAACCTTATGTGATTGATCATCAATATATGACACGACAACCGTACGGCTATCACCCGAATCGCTACCGAGCGTCGACCGATATGCGAGCTTGCAAACTCCGTCCGAACCAACTACAACACTCCGGGGGTTAGTCGAAGCCTGCTCACCGTTCGTACCCGCTTCTTTCAGGGACCAATTCTCCGGCTTCGACAACGCCTCTGTCGAAGAGCCGGTCACCTTGACATTCACCACCATCTCTGGAAACCCGGCGGAGTTATTTGATACCACTATTAATTCAGTTGCGTCCTCATCGTCGGCCTCGTCCTTTTCATCTGAGTTTTCCGACTCAAACTCATCGGCGTCCGATTTATACATCGTATGCTGATAGGTTTGAGTGATTTCTGGTGATGAGTGCCCACTCCCGAATCGATTCCAAACATAAAAGCCGCCAATAATGATGACGGCCACCAGGCCAATTATCACGATTTTATTTGAATCGAATCCGCCAATTAACCCAATTACTCTTTTACCTAGTTCGTTGCCAGAATCCTCCGCCGGCGCCTTCCCCTTCGCATTATCCTTGACATCGAATGGCATCCGCTCATTCTCTGTGGTCGACCGACCCACGCCAGAAGATACTTTCGCAGCACAAAAGGGGCAGTAAACTGTCCCCTCTTCTATCTCTGCGTTACATTTGGGACACTTCACTGTCTCCCCTTTCAAGCTGTCTTTTAGCCATCAACATGACGCCGATATTCTTGATAGTTCGACAGATATGATGAGAATTCCGCCGATGTATCCGAATTTCCCGTCCGCCACGCCTTGTGGTCGATAATCTGGCTCTTGAACCCGTAGTACTCATCGATATACGCAATTAGACCGTCGACAGCGATAAGCTGCTCTTCGGGGTAATCGCCCGATCCTCCAACATGAACCATCTCAATCCCAACGGAATAAGAGTTCATGCCGTAATCGGGATAGCTTCCCCCTATCGGTAACGTTCCGACCTTGTCATCTCTCGAATCATCGATTGTTCCATACTGCTCGTTCTTCCCAGCATCGCCAAAACCGGCATGGTGCGCGATTTGATCGAGAGGCACGCATTGAACGATCGACCCATCTTTTCCAACAACAAAATGAGCCGCTACCTTATTGCCATTGGACTCCCACCAATCGATGACACTTTCAGGGGAAGAATCGCCCTCCGTATCGTGCAAAACGATGTACTTCTGAAACTCAGGACCCTTAGGCCCATGCGCCAAGTCGGCGTAGTACCGTTCTTGAATGCTTGGCTGAAATTCCGAGCTCCCATCGATGGACGAAGAGCGGGATTCGTCTTGCCCTACAACCCCTGAAACCGCGTCAGCAACTCTCGCGTTGCAGATATCAAGCACATCTCCAACACCATCTGCACAAGCCGCCAGAACACAATTGCTTCCGCTGGATTTCACGACCTTTCTCACGCCAATACGACCGACCAGAACAATTCCCAAGCCGAACAAGAAAACGGCAAGCGCGGAGACGAGCCCCCGCGCCACCCATAAACGCCTAGAGCGTACTTGCATACGTGCTGACCACATCGCATGCCGTACTGATAAGGCCACCCGCCTCGAGCAGCTTTGCCGCTGCCGCTCCAAGCTGCCCAACCGCCTCATTTTGAGCGGTCGAATTTGTTCCTTCCATTGCCGCGTTAAGCATGTCGTGCAGTGAATCGAGATCGTCCGCCACCGTGACGCACACACCTCGCTGCGTCTCCATCTTCGACACCAACGCGTTCAGCTCTGCAACGAGCTGGCCGATGTTCTGACTCATTTCTGTTCCTTTCCGTTGTCACAACAACCCAAATAGCGCATTCGCAATAAGCGAAATTACCCCAATACAGCACGCGCATAGAATCGCCGCCTGAGAAAGGCAGCCGCCTTTCGACTCCTCGGCTTTAACGGGAAGAGGATCCAGCATCGCCTTCTCTTCTTCCATCAGAAGACGCTTCCGGTCAAGAGCCGCCCGTCGAGCATCCAGTGCATTTGAAGATCGCTGACTTAACTCGTCCACAGACGTATCTTTTTCAATCATCTCGATATAGCAATCGATTTTCTTGATAAGCCCTGATAACGAAGAGGCAAGCTCGGCAGCGTCTTCATTCGACGCAATCGGTCTTACCATGTTCGGAAGCGCAGCGCCGACGTCCTTCGCGTGACTCCCCGCAAGTCGTTTAGACAATTGCGAAAAAGCCTCCTGTGCTTGATGCGCCAGGCGATCTATCTCCGCTTTCTTTTTGCCCGCCATGTTCCTCGCAGAAATCGACTCCCGATCACAACGATCGCACTCCTGCTTAACAAGCTGGGCGGTCGACGCCTCCGATTTCAGAAATCGTTCTGCTTCGGACAGATACCTTTCGTACAAATCATCCCTGCTCATCGTCGCCCCTCCTCCATAATCGCGTTGCGACAAAGGGCATGAGCTTCATTGAGGGACGTCCCGAAGAAGCCTCCTTGTAAAGGACCCGGTTCTCTTGCCCGTTCCACTGGCACAGCGGGCCATCCAACTGCTTCGCTGCGACATTCGAGCCAAACAGACACGCCACGCCGTCAAAAGACGACAGTCCCGATGAACCCAACTGCGCTGAAAGCGCTACGGGGTTTTGCCAATGGCAGACAAAGTGGATTCCGTGCATAGGAGCCTCGCGGAATACCTTTTGAATCTTCTGCTGAGCACCAAAGTCGAAAGATCCTAGTGAGTCCGCATTCGGCACCAACACAAACCGCTCCCGCCCACATTCTTCCCCGACATCATTTCTCTGAAGACAATTGGTAATCCATGCAGCCGCTTCGTCCGAAGGCACGACCTCCGGAGAAACCCCCGCACGAGCGCATATCTCCAGAGTCGAATTAGAAACATGGCGCGCGCCATCCTCCACTACAGCAAACTCAGCGCCTCGCTCATAGCGTGCAAGCGATAAAACAAGCGTTTCCATAACACACGCCGCAAGATCGACAGAATTCGGAAGATCACCAAGCCCTGGCAGCGTTCCCCTGCCCACAAGAGCGATATTGCTTCCCGCAGCTCTTTCAAACGGGAAATATATCGGTGCCAACCCAGCAGAAACACCCCGGCCAAGCAAGGCGCTCGGCACGTTACCTGAATCTATGTCGTTCTGCTCAAGGAGGGCCTCAGTCAACTCCGGCAGAGTGCTTCCGTCGAAAACCACCGGTTCATCAAGGTGCCCTTTTGGCATTGCATAGAACTTGTTCCTGAGACTGTCCAACGTGGCATCCTCAGCAAACGGCGTAAGCACCGTCACATTTGCGCTCGGATTTCCGTAATCTTCGTTCAGAATCGCCTGTCCCCTGAACCTTAGGCTAGCAGCCGCCTCGTTAAAGGGTCCGAAAGTCGCCCGCGACTCCGCCGGCGAGTTTTTCAGTCCGATACGGATAGGAAACTGTGCGAAGAACTTGCCCTGGGAAATGGCAAGATTGGTTATCCCGCCGATACTTTGTGACGCCAATATCACGTGAATACCGTATGCACGATAGAGGCGAACGATGCGTTCCAAAAGTTCACAGGCTTCCTTGCCTCTTGCGCCTTCTAGAAATAGCTGGAACTCATCAATGACCACAACGATACGCGGCATCTTATTCCCGCTATTGCGCCGATACTTGAGCAGATTATCTCCGTAAGGCTTGATCGCAGCGGCCCTCCGTTTGGCCTCGGCGGCTATGGAATTCAGCACATCCATGGCAAAGTCTTCATCGGCCTCAAGCCCAAATGCCTTTACCTGCGGTAGATACTCGGGGGAATCCGGCGTGGGAGCCATGGGAAACAGGGTAACGCCCTCTTTGAAATCAAACAGATAGAGTTCCAACTCGTCGGGAGAATACCTGGCGCACAAACCGTAGATGATATCTTTCAACAGATTCGATTTACCCTGTCCGACCGCGCCGGTTATCAGTGCATTATGTCTTTGAGTCTCATTCGAGCCAATCGTGACATCAACCGTCTGGGTTCCACGCAGACCCAGCGAGAACGTGACTCCGTCCTCGCTCGTCTCCATCCAATACTCCGCGGGAAGCACCGACTCGATCTTTACTTCGGGCAACCGCAGCTCTGCCGCTGATCGGGCCATCCGCTCGGCGGCTTGCGCCGATTCAATCGTGTCAAGCTCATAGAGCTCAACATCGTAGCCATCGTGACCCAGCCATCGGGCATGACTGCCCGAGAATAGTTCGAGACGCTCCGAAACAGGATAGGAACGTTTCTTCTCGCAATACCATTTGGGAAAGTCGTCCATCTTAGGTTGTATCATTAGGAAAGAAGTGCCTGCCTTTGGGGCCGCCTTCATCAGCGAGCAGATACGGTCGTATTGCTCGGCAGCCATTCCCATCGGCATATCGTGGATCACAACGAGCTGGTACTTCTCGACCGGCATTCCGACCCGTTGGTGATATACCGCCAGGCTCTCATCGTCTGACAGCAACTCGTTGTTGATCTGCGTCACACGGTCGGTCAGCTCGTTAAGTAAGGCATCGAGTTCGCCTCTCGAATGCAAATACCTGACCGCTGCCTCGCCTTGCCCGTTCCGGCCAATCGTCGAAAAAGGAGCCTCGATGTTTTTTAGTGCCGGGTCAAAACTAATGATTTCAACTTGCGACGCTGAAGTCGATAAAAGCGTCTTGGCCTCTACCTCGCGCACTACCCCGTCTGAAATGCAGCCCTCGCCTGAAACCGACATCACGATATTGCCGTGACCAAGCAACGGAACGATAAAGGGCACCGTAAACAAATCGTCACGTTTTGAAGTTTTCGACATCGATCCAATCTGGATATACTCGGCGGCATTGAGGGCCGAGCCTTCCTCGATCGCCAGCAACTCGTCAACGGTATCCTGCACCCGCTTTTTCGAAAGGGCGTTGCGGCGCTTCTCCCGGATGCTGAGTTTATTGAGTGCTCGTGTTTTTGCCTCCTGCCTCTCCTTCAGCGTCATCTTCAACCACGTGTCAACGGAGGCAGATTGGGATTCACAAGCTCCCAGCAGATGAGCCTGGCATTCCTTGACCTCGCTGAGCGCTTGCCTCATTTCGGCATAGGTCTCTTCCAGCGACATATTGGCCATCAGTCCTCTTCGTGCCGAAAGACAACCACTCGCGCTGGGCGGAGAAGTCTTCCGCCAATCCTGTAACCGTCTCGCTCTACTCGAGCCACCTTTCCATCTTTGAAGGCGTCGTCTGTCTTAATCAATCCAACGATTTCATGCTCATGTAGATTAACCGTCTCGTCACACAGAACAGGCTCAAGCCCGTAATGGCTACAGACCTCGATAATCTCATCCACAATCGAAGACCTCAAGTCCTCTGACAGCGGCTCATTCTTGACTCTATCAACGGCAAGCAGCAGCTCACTGAATAATCCTGCATAAGCTTCGCCAGTGGCCAAGTCTTTGATTTTTCTTGAATCTGATTTGAGAGAAGCAAGAGACGCTCTGAGCCGTTCTGTACAGTCAATAATTGCTTGGCGATCCATCTCCAAGCTGTCAAGTGCTTGGTCCCAGCGCACGTCCATTATTGGAGCCCTGTCCTCTTTGCAAGCTCTCCTAATTTACGGGCATTGATCATCCATCCGGTCGGTACAACAAAGAAGAATGCATACAGGAGCAGCCCAAAGAACAGAACGAGCGTCAAGGGAGCGCCACTTGACCCGCTTATCATAAATAAGAAGGTCAAGCCGCAGAGAATCCAAAACCATCGGGCCGGTGCAATGTAGTGCCTTTTACGCGCCCAGTCGATAAGGCCCTCCATTTTCTCAATCCATTCCTCATCAGCCTTGTCGATATTTCCCAACGTGCGCATTTCATTAACGACAAGTTCAGCATGCTGGATTTGTTTCATATTGGTGAAATAGCCAGCATTATCCTTTGAGCTCATTTTGTTCTCGACATCCGTCTCTAGACACCGGCATAACGAGCTTAGGACGGGTCCATAATCCGGATGTGCCTCATGAAGATTGCGCGCCATAGTGAGGGCCTGGTCAAATTTCCCCTGAAGATAACGCGCATCAACCAAGCGCGCCATAATCGTATAGTCGCTCTTATCAATCTGCTGGGCCTTCAGAAACTCAGCCTCGGCGTCTGCGTATTTATCAATCATTATGTACGAGTCGCCCAACAGCCTATGAGCGGTCGCCTGATTCGAGCCAAGCTTCAGCAACTCAGATGCAGCAAAAATGGATTCGTCATACTTGTCCATCGAATATGCTGCCAGAGCCCACACAAGCCATGCTTCCGCATCGGTTGGGCAATTCCTTGTTGCCTCCCTAGCGGCAAAACAAGCGTTGGCACTCTGACCGTTTTTGAAATAATCTTTCGCTTCTGATGTCCAGTCTTTCTCGGCGGTTGCAGCACGGGCGTCTTTTTCCAGGCCCCTCTTGCTGTCACTCTTCCCGCTATCATATGTGGCATCGTATTCCAAGCGTTTTGAACTGTTGTGAAACAACGAATCTGCTTCATTTAAGAGCTGCATCATCCTTTCGGCGTTCGCTCTTTGCATAGCATCCGGAGATCCTTCGAGACGCCTGAAGCGCTTTCGTGTTTTCTTAATCGCCTCTTCAATCTCCTCAATCGGCGCATTCTTTTCCAGCTCGAGAATTTCATAGTAGTCAACAAATTCTTCCATCAGTGTCCCCTATCCAATTTCGATGTTCTTCATCTTGTTAACGGCAGTATCGAGTTGCCGTTCATCCATATTCGCCACACGGTCGATTTCGAACTCGCCATACAGCTGGCCGCTCCCCCCGGCATGTAGACGGATATGCACGGTTTGTTCTCTGTCGTATTCGTAAACCACGCGGACGGGAGATCCCTTGGGCAACCCGGGCGGAAGCGGTATTTCCTTTGAACCGATAATGACCACATAGTTCAAGTCTGGGTCATCGCCTTGTGTCACCTGGACATCGACGTACGACTGGTTCTCACTCACCGTTGCTGCGTCCTGTGAATAACTCCCCGGCACCGGTGAATTCCTCGGAATCACGACATTGTTGTAGTCTTTGCCGTCTTTCCCGAGCATCACAACCCCCAAAGGTTGCGAGGTAACATCGGCAATGACTACGCTCGGAGCCGTAAAGAGGGGCATATCCGGCAAACCATTTTCTGCCGACCCTGCCACGTCAATGCTCGATTCCATTTCTATTGCGGCCTGAACGGCAGCCCCCATGGCGACAGCCTCATCGGGATTTACCCCAAGCTCGGGTTTCATCCCCGAAATGTCTTCGATTAACTTGTGCACCATTGGCATACGCGTTGAGCCACCAACAAGGACCACATGATCGATCTGACCCCATGAATAACCGGTGTCCTCGAGCACGTCCTCGACCAGCTCCTGCGTTCGATTCAGGAGCGACCTACTCGCCCGCTCGAAATCTTCGCGAGAAATAGCCACACGATAAGGCTTTCCGTTCTTCGAAATATGGAGGTTTGCCTTTGGCACGTTCGAAAGAGTGCGCTTAACCATTTCGCATTTCTCTCGAAGCTCGGCACTTATCAGATAATCATCGAGAACATTACCGGCACCCTGTTTCGAGAGTTCTTCTGCCACAAACGACATTAGAGCGTTATCGAAATCGAATCCGCCCAGGTTTCTATCGCCATCGGTTCCGATAACCGTAAAGCAACCGTCCTCTATCTTAAGAAGCGTCACGTCGAACGTTCCGCCGCCCAGATCATAGACAAGCGTGACGCCGTTCTTCTCGGTATCGAGACCAAAGGAAAGGGCTGCGGCCGTCGGTTCATTCAACACGCGAAGCACTTTGGTGCCCGCAATTACACCTGCCTGCTTTGTCGCAGTTCTTCTTGCATCATCAAAATATGCGGGAACCGTAATCACGGCTCCGCATACTTCTTCTCCAAGTGCCTGCTCGGCATCTTGCAATAATTTTTTGATAATAAGGGAGGAAACCTCTTCTGCAGAGTAGGAAACGCCCGAGTCGGAGTCGAATCTCCAATCCGGATTTCCCATCTGCCGTTTAACGAACTGAACAACATTATCGGGATCACTTGCCGCCGAATGCTTGGCCATCGTTCCAACAAGCGGCTCGTCTTTTCCGTCAAATGATTGGAATAAAACAACCGAAGGTGTAGTCGGTTCTCCGTCCGCATTCTTCAGTATTTCGGGAAGTCCATCGTCTCCCAACACAGCGACGGCCGAATAGGTCGTCCCAAGATCGATTCCAACAACTCTCCCCATAGCCACCATTCCTCGATGTCTATTTTTATTGGTTTTGAGTTTATTCAAATTAGACTTTATGTCAATTATTGCACCTAAGGACAATCCAGTTAGACATTTGACCGGCACCGAAATGCAAAGTTGCTCTTGATATCAGACGGGAGCGACATGGATGTGACCAATAAACATACCGCACTCGCCAGAATCCGCAAAAAGTCAGGGCTTACTCAGCTTCAAATTGCGGACAGTCTTGGCGTTAGCAAGGCGACATATAGTGCATGGGAAACAGGTCGGGCAAAACTAGGAGAGGACCGCATTGTTGCATTGTGCGATCTCTTTGGATGCACGCCCAACGATATCCTTGGCTATACCAAAGATCCAGACGGAAGCCCTGCGTTTTTTACTGCTCAGGAAGACGAATATCTATCGCTCTTCAAAGCCCTACCGCCAAACATCAAGGCCGACATTCTTGACATCATGCGTTATACGACAAAGGCCTGGAGACTCTAGGGCTTCTCTTTTGGCATCATGAATGTTTGCTAGATATAATGTCCAACTTGCACAATCTAAATCGTCCAACTTGCACAATCTAAATCGTCCAACTTGCACAATCTAAATCGTCCAACTTGCACAATTTAAATCGTCCAACTTGCACAAATCAACGGTATAATACCCTGCTAGCAAGGAGGGTGACATGAGTTCGATTGAACACGGTTATTTACCACGAGTCGCAGACAAAGTGCTCGCCAGAAAACTAAAATCTTCCGGGGCTGTCCAAATCAAAGGGCCAAAATGGTGCGGCAAGACCGCAACGGCTGAACAGGCAGCCGCAAGCAGCATCTACATGCAAGACCCCGATAACGGTCCGAGCTACATCCAGCTTGCCGATTCGAAGCCCTCTCTCCTGCTCAAAGGAGATGAGCCACGCCTCATCGATGAATGGCAAATGGCCCCACAGCTTTGGGACGCCGTAAGGTTCGCGATCGACCGCGGCAAAGGACGAGGCAGGTTTATCCTCACCGGCTCCGCAACGCCTCGGGCAAGCGAAATGCCGGCACACTCAGGAGTCGGCCGCATAGCACGTATAA
Organism: Collinsella sp. CLA-ER-H6; assembly: GCF_040092305.1. Classification (NCBI taxonomy): domain Bacteria; kingdom Bacillati; phylum Actinomycetota; class Coriobacteriia; order Coriobacteriales; family Coriobacteriaceae; genus Collinsella; species Collinsella sp. CLA-ER-H6. The sequence continues at coordinate 8,079 of NZ_JBBNLS010000011.1, read as the reverse complement.
ACATGCGCCCGATGTCACTTTTTGAATCACGCGAGTCAACAGGATCAGTTTCGCTGGCAAGCCTGTTTGATGGAAACACCGATGTTGCCGATATGGTCGACTTCGATATCGAACGTATCGTCTACTCACTTTGCCGAGGAGGTTGGCCTGAAGCGGTTACCGAGCCAAACCATGGGATTGCGCTATCCATGGCCCCTGATTACATCTCGGAACTGCTTGATTCCGATATCGACGAAATTGATGGACTGCGGAGAAATAAGACTTGGATGGCCCAGATCATTCGAAGCTACGCTCGCAATATCTCGACAGAGGCATCGCTCGCCACAATCGCCGCTGACATGCAAGGAGAACCTCCCTCAAGAAATACCGTTTCTGAATATGTCGACGCCTTGACCCGCTCCTGCGTTTTCGAAGATCTCGAGGCATGGGCCCCGCGGCTCCGCTCAAAAACCGCCGTACGGACGAGTCCGACGCGCCATTTCTGCGATCCATCGCTTGCGGTCGCAGCCCTGGGGGCAACGCCTCAAAAGCTCCTGGAGGATTTTGAAACATTTGGGCTTCTGTTTGAATCGATGTGCATCCGTGACCTGCGCACCTATATGGATCTGCTTGGCGGCAAGGTTTACCACTATCGGGACAAGACCGACCTTGAAGCCGATGCCGTACTCGTGCTAGATGACGGCAGGTACGCTCTGGTTGAGGTCAAGCTTGGCTCAAAGCCTATAGACACCGCTGCCGCAAACCTCAAGAAACTCGCATCTAAAATCGATGCGACCCACCAAGGCGAAGCGTCCTTCTTGCTCGTTCTCACTGGAACCGCAACTGCCTACCGACGGGAAGACGGTGTCGTAGTCGCGCCGCTTGCTTCACTGGCTCCGTAGGACAACTGGCATACAGCGGCGGGCGCAGGAGCTCTCCGTAGTAGAATCTGAACCACTGATTAGACCCATACAAAAGGAGATTTCCCATGCATGACGTCGGAATGAACATGAGCCAGCTTGCCATGAGCGTCAAGCAGGTCGACGACACCATCGAGCTCGCTCACGAATGGAGCCACCAGTTGCTGCATGCGACCGAGAATTTTGACATGGAGCGCATCGGCGCAAAGCTCGAGGCCGCCATGGCTGCGCTGCACGAGGCGCATGACGCGCTCGAGGGCTACGAGGAAGCCATCGAGGCCGACCACAACTCCGTCGGCTCCGTGAAGCTGGTGTAAAGTGGCCGAACACGAGCACGGCTGCGGGTACGAGCACGAGCATCCGCACGAGGCGGACGGTGACGCGGGCTGCCACTGTAGTGGCTCCGGCTCCGAGCTGGTCCGTTTTTCGGTTACCGCACCCGACGACCTGCTGCGCCGTTTTGACGAGCAGATCGGGCGCCGCGGCGACGTGGCCAACCGCTCCGAGGCCGTGCGCGATTTGATTCGCGCCTCAATCGCCAAAGAGCAGATGCGCACGCCCGATGAGCACGTTATCGGGTCGCTCACCATGATCTACGACCATCACACCGGCGATCTGACGCGCCGCCTGGACGAGGTGCAGCACGACTACACCGACGAGATCGTATCGACGATGCACGTGCATTTGGATCACCACAACTGCTTGGAAATCCTGGCACTCAAGGGTCGCGGCGAGCGCGTCTACGAACTAGCCGACCGCCTGCTGGGCCTGCGCGGCGTTAAGCACGGCGAGCTCACGTGCGCCGCCACCAAGCAGAGCCTGGGGCTGTAACAGCACACATTTCAACGAAGGAGGGTCGCATGCGGCATGCGCATATTCATGTGACGGGCATTGTGCAGGGCGTTGGCATGCGACCGTTTGTGTATCGCGAGGCCATGGCACATGGCATTTGTGGATGGGTGCTCAATGCGGGCGACGGCGTGCATATCGAGGCGCACGCTCCGGCCGATGCGCTCGATGCTTTTGTTGCCGCGCTTTCTGAGCATGCGCCTGCGGCAGCCCGCGTAGAGCATGTCGTGGTTGTGGACTTGGCAGCCAACGGTTGGGATGCCGCCAACGAACAGGGCTTTCGCATCGTAGCATCGCAGGACCAGACCGCGCACACGACGCTCGTCTCGCCCGATATCGCCACCTGCAACGATTGCTTGCGCGAATTGTTCGATCCCGCCGACCGACGCTATCACTACCCCTTTATCAACTGCACTAACTGCGGGCCACGCTTTACCATCATCCGATCGTTGCCTTATGACCGAGCGGCCACGTCGATGGATTGTTTTCCCATGTGTCCCAGGTGTGCCGCGGAGTATGCCGACCCACTCGACCGGCGTTTTCACGCGCAGCCCGATGCCTGCTTTGATTGCGGGCCGCATATTACGTGGCGCGAGGCTGTAAACGGCGATGCGTGCGGGAATTCGTCCGCGACACCGGCCGTCGGCACCACACGCGAGGCCAGCGACGCTATCATCGAGCGCTGCGTTGAGCTGCTGGCCAGCGGTGGCATCGTCGCCATCAAGGGCCTGGGCGGATTCCATCTAGCCTGTGACGCTGCCAACGAGCAAGCGGTGGCCGAGTTGCGCCGTCGCAAACGCCGCAGCAACAAACCACTTGCCGTCATGGTGCGCAGTCTTGCTGATACCGAGCGCCTGTGTCATATCGACGATGCTGAACGCGATCTGCTCGCTGGCAGTATCCGCCCCATCGTGCTGCTGCGCCGGCGCACTGTTGGCAAGGGCAACGGCGGCTCCCCCGACATCCTCGCCCTCGCGCCATCTGTCGCACACGACTTGCCCGAGCTCGGCGTCATGCTCCCCTATACGCCGCTTCAGCATCTGTTGCTCGCCGCGGCAGAAGCCTGCGGTATGCACGCGCTCGTCATGACCAGCGGAAACCTGAGCGAAGAACCCATCGAGACCGACGACGACCTTGCCTGGGAACACCTCGTTGCCGCCGGCATCGCCGACGCGTTGCTCGGCAACGATCGCGCGATTCTCTCGCGCTACGACGACTCTGTAGTGCGCGTGGTTGACGGCGCCGTTATGCCCGTACGCCGCGCTCGCGGATATGCACCCCAGCCGCTGCCGTTGCCGGCGCTCGACGGCGCTCCGTCCTGCGTGCTCGCCTGCGGGCCACAACAAAAGGCCACGATTGCGCTCACACGTGAAGGGACGAACGGCGAGGCGCCCTGTTTTGTGTCGCAGCATATCGGCGATGTTGAAAACGGCGGGACCTTCGATGCCTGGAACGCCGCGCGCACGCGCTTGGAAGATCTCTTTGATTTGGCGCCCGCCGCCTTGGCCTGCGATGTACACCCCAGCTATCTATCGGGCCAGTGGGCGCGCGAGCAGGCGCGAAAATGCAATCTGCCGCTCGTCGAGGTGCAGCACCATCATGCGCATATCGCGAGCGTAATGGCCGAGGCCATCGCCGCGGGCCAGCTTACAACCGAAGCGCGCGTCCTTGGCATCGCCTTTGACGGCACCGGCGCCGGCACCGATGGGACCATTTGGGGCGGCGAGTTTCTTGTTGCCAGCCTTGGCGGCTTTGAACGCGCCGCGCATTTGCGCACCTGGGCGCTCCCCGGCGGGGCGGCCTCCGTGCGCGACGCCCGCCGCAACGCCTTTGCCCTGCTCAGTGAGCTCGGTCTGCTCGAGCACCCAGGTGCCGCTCGGCTTTTGGACAGCCTCGACGAGCAAACGCGCAGCGTGACAGCCACCATGATCGAGCGCGGCATCAACAGCCCGCGTACCAGCAGCATGGGGCGTCTCTTTGATGCCGCGGCAGCAATTCTGGGCATCTGCGACAAGGCAACCTACGAGGGCGAACCCGCCATCGAGCTTGAGGCTGCCGCCTGGCGCGCGCTCGACAACGAAATCGCCCATTTTCCCGACAACAACGCCGGCTATTTCGCATCTGGCCCATCGTGGCTGGACGGCCCCTATGTTCTGGACCAGAAAGCACTCTTTGAGGCACTTTTGGGAGGAATTGAAGCCGGAGCGCCCGCCGACAGGCTCGCACTCGATTTCCATGTCTCCGTCGCGCGCTCCTCGGCGCGCATCGCCAGCGATATCTGCGTGCACGAGGGCATCGACACCGTCGCGCTCTCGGGCGGCGTCTTCATGAACCGACTTCTGCTTCAGCTCCTCGCCCGCGAGCTCAAAAGCGCAGGCCTTACTGTCCTTGTCCCCCACACCGTACCCGTCAATGACGGCTGCATCGCCTACGGTCAGGCGGCAGTCGCAAGCGCTCGTCTTGCGCAGGTTGCATCGCAGTAGGCTGTTCGGCCAGCCCGCAAGCCGCCGTCTCACAGGTGTAGCGCGTTTGCCCGCAGCGCCCGCGAGCGCTACCATCAACTGATGGATTATTGAGCGCCCGTCCAGCGCAAAGCGTATAAAAGGGGAACAATATGTGCCTTGCCGTTCCCGGTAAAGTAGTCAAACGCGACGACGACCTCAAGGCCACCGTCGACATGATGGGCATCGAGCGCCCCGTGTCGCTGCGACTCGTGCCGACGGCGCAGGTTGGCGACTATATTCTCGTACACGCCGGCTTTGGCATCCAGATTGTCGACGAGCAGGAAGCACAGGAAACGCTCGAGCTTGTTAATGCCATGTCCGAGCTGGTCGAAGAAGACCAGCTGACCACCAACCCGGCGGAGGCTTACTAGTGGCGCCCGAGCAGCCGGCGCGCTCCGGTATCGATTTCTCGGCATTCCGCGATCCCAAGCTGGCTCGCGAGCTCATCGAGCGCATTCATGAGCTTGTCGGCGACCGCACCATCAACCTTATGGAAGTCTGCGGCACGCATACCGTGAGCATCGGGCGCTATGGCTTTCGCTCCATTATGCCGGCCGGGCTCAAGCTGCTGAGCGGCCCGGGCTGCCCCGTCTGCGTCACCGCCAACCGCGACATCGACCACGCAATCGCGCTCGCCAACATAGACGGCGCCATCATCACCACCTTTGGCGACATGATGCGCGTGCCCGGATCGTCCACCTCGCTCGCTGCACAAAAGGCGGCAGGGCGTGACATTCGCATTGTGTACTCCCCGCTCGATGCACTCGACATTGCCGAGCAAAACCCCGATCGCCCGGTTATTTTTATGGGCGTGGGCTTTGAGACCACAACGCCCACCATCGCCGCCGCCATCTTGGAGGCCGAAGCGCGCGGGCTTTTGAACTTCTCGGTCTATTGCGCCCACAAGACCACGCCGCCGGCGTTGCGCGCCATCGCTAACGATCCCGAGACCGCCATCGACGGCTTTATCCTGCCGGGACACGTCGCCACCATCACGGGCTTGGCGCCCTTTAGCTTTTTGGTCGACGAATTCAATACCCCGGGCGTGGTCACGGGATTTGAACCGGTCGATATCCTGCAGGGCATCTGCATGCTGGTCCAGATGGTTGTCGAGGACAGGCCGGCGATTGACAACGCCTACCGCCGTGGCGTCAACGCAGACGGCAACCCCGTGGCGCGCCAGCTGGTCGAGCAGGTGTTTGAGCCATGCGACACCACGTGGCGCGGGCTGGGGCCGATTGCCAACTCGGGCCTTTCCATCCGCCCCGAGTTCTCGCGCTTTGATGCCCGCGTTCGCTTTGACGTGCCCGTTGAGCCGACGGTTGAGCCGCGCGGATGCCGCTGCGGCGACGTGCTGCGCGGAGCCATTACGCCGAGCAGCTGCCCCCGGTTCGGCCACGCTTGTACGCCCGAGCATCCCGTCGGCCCCTGCATGGTGAGCTCCGAGGGCAGCTGCGCAGCATATTTCCGCTACCGAGGCTAATGGGTTCCGCCGTTCTAACGAACGGCGGACCGGTCGACGCTGCGCCTCACCCATATAATTCCACCCACGATTGGAGTTTTCGATATGTCCCATAGCGTTACCGATAGCACCGTCCTGCTGGGTCACGGCTCCGGCGGCCAGATGATGAAACGCATCATCGATGAGGTCTTTTTAGATGCCTTTGGGTCGCCCGAGCTGCTCGAAGGCAACGACGCCGGCGTCGCCGCGCTGCCCGCGAGCGGGCGCATCGCCATGTCGACCGACAGCTTTGTAGTCTCGCCGCAGTTCTTCCCCGGTGGCAACATCGGCCGCCTCGCCGTGTGCGGAACCGTCAACGACGTCGCGACCTCGGGCGCCAACGTGCGCTACCTATCGTGCGGCTTTATCCTCGAAGAGGGCTATCCCATGGATAGGCTCCGCCAGATTGTGCAGACGATGGCCGAGACGGCACGCGAGGCGGGCGTGTCCATAATCACGGGCGACACCAAGGTGGTCGAGCGCGGCGGGGCCGACGGCGTCTACATCAATACCGCCGGCGTGGGCGAGGTGCCTGCGGGCGTGGCGCTCAGCGGCGCAAACTGCCAGCCCGGCGATGTCATCCTGGTATCGGGTACGCTGGGCGACCACGGCATCGCCATCATGAGCCAGCGCGAGGGCTTGGCGTTTTCGAGCACGATCGAAAGCGATGCCGCACCGCTCAACCACCTGATTGCCGACGTTCTGGCCGCAGCGCCCGGCACGCGTTGCTTTCGCGACCCCACGCGCGGTGGCCTGGCCTCGACGCTCAACGAGTTTGCGCAGGCCAGCGGCGTTGCCATGGAGGTCGACGAGGATGCCGTGCCCGTGCGTCCCGACGTGCAGGCCGCCTGCGAGATGCTCGGCTACGATGTGCTGCAGGTGGCAAACGAGGGCAAGATGGTTGCCGTCGTGCCGGCCGAGCAGGCCGATGCGGCTCTAACCGCCATGCGCGCCGCCCACTACGGCGAAAACGCCGCCATCATCGGTCGCGTGCTGCCACTTGCCGAGGGCGCCTGTCCCGCCGTGCGTGTGCGCACCGGCTGGGGCTCGACCCGCATCCTCGACATGCTCGTAGGAGAGCAGCTGCCGAGAATTTGCTAACGACAAAGGCTCAGGGCTATTAAAGATATTCAGATTCCAAACATGCCCGGCACGCATGCCCAGTATCATGGGGTGCGTTTTACAACTCAAGCGGCAGGAGCACCCATGGCAGCAGCTTTTTCCCATGTGATCTTTGACCTGGACGGCACCATTCTCAACACGCTCGAGGACCTGGCGGCCGCCGGCAACCATACCTGCGAGGCGCACGGCTGGCCCACGTTTGCCGTTGACGAGTACCGCTACAAGGTGGGAAACGGCATGCTCAAGCTGGTCGAACGCTTTATGCCTGCCGAGTATGCGGGCGACAGCCGTATGTTTGAGCAAACGCTTGCCGAGTTTAGGGCTTACTACGGCGAGCACAAGGAGGACCACACCGCCCCCTATGCCGGTACGATCGAGATGCTCGACCGCCTGCGCGCCGCGGGCGTGCAGCTTGCCGTGCTCACTAACAAGGACCACGTCTCGGCGGCTCCGCTTATCGAGAAGTATTTTGGTTCCGAGCGCTTTGCGCTGGTGCAGGGCCGCGTCGATGCGTTTCCGCCCAAGCCCGAAGCGCCCGTCACACTGCATGTGATGGAAGAGCTAGGCGCCGATCCGTCGACCACGCTCTATGTGGGCGATTCCAATGTCGATATCCTGACCGGTCACAACGCCGGCCTTAAGAGTGCGGGCGTCAGCTGGGGCTTCCGCGGCCGCGCAGAGCTGGAAGCCGCCGGCGCCGACTACGTGGTGGACACCCAGGACGAGCTCGCAGCGCTGATCCTGAGCGAGTAACGAGCGACACTGCTTAACGCAGCTGCGACAATTCTTCCGCGCAGAAAGCGCATCCCGTTTTGGAGCTCCGGAATGGGATGCGCTTTCCGTTTGAGCCGCATCAGAGAAACCGCATCCCGTTTCAGAGCAATATTCCGGGTCGCACTTTCCGCAACCCACCCCATCCGGAAAATGCGACCCACTATTCGGGCAAAAACCGGGTCGCGGTTTCCCAAGCACTCGATGCAACGCTGGCACAAGGAGTGTCCCCAACTGCCGGCAGAAAAGGAACGTCCCCAAGTGCCGCCCCAATGACCACCATGGCAACGCCGCAGGTAGAGGACGGACAGACACTATGACCCAATCCGAGGGCACTAAAAAGATAGGAGCCCCCGCTCGTGACCGCGGGTCGGGGCTGCGACAATGATGTTGAAGTGCCATAGGCGCAGCCGCGCCGCAACGAGGTTGGGAG
>NZ_JBBNLS010000010.1:0-90213 GCF_040092305.1 Collinsella sp. CLA-ER-H6 | reverse complement strand
TCCGGACATGCCGTCCTCCGATCTCCCGGGGCCGGCCGGTCCGGCCCTCAGGGTATCGGGTTCCCACATTCATCCGCACATGTGCGGATGAATGTGGGAGGTGTTCGGATGAAGTTGATAATCAAGGCGGGAAACCCGCCTGAAATCTTTTCAAAAAAGATTTCCCCGCACACACTTCGCTGTGCTATAGTGCAGCGCAACAGCAACTAGGTGCGACCGCGCCACGGCATCACGAAAGGAGCCACCAACATGAAGAACACGATGAACTCTCTCAACAACTGGTGGTGGCGTGATGCGAATACGATCGGTCGACAGTGAGTCCCTCACGCCTGTTTTTGCGCTCTAGGTGATTGAAAGGCCTCCGGTTTCGACCGGGGGCCTTTTTTCTATCTCGAGCCCGATCGCATTCGCATCACGCGCCTCCGCTTTTCTCTTGCACTCCCCTTCCGAAAGGATTTTCACCATGTCTCAGAACACCACCGCCGCCCAGCCCCGCACCATCCAGACCGCCGACCGCGGCAAACTCGACGTCCGTGCTCTCGTCCTGCTCGCCATCCTGCTCGCCGCCGGCTTCATCCTCAACTTCACCGTCGGCAAGGCCATCTCGGGCATCTCGGGCGGCATGATCAGCCCCGAGTTCATCATCTCGGCCTTCTGCCTCACCATCCTGGTCGTTCGCCCCAACATCGGCCAGGCGCTCGTCATTGGCCTCATCTCAGCTGCCGTGATCCAGATCACCACCACTTCGCCTTTCGTCGATTTTGCCGCCGAGGGCATCGCCGCCATGCTCATGGCCGGCATCGTCAACGCCGCCGGCAAGAACGGTCAGGTCAAGCCCGCCATCGCCATTGTTGCAACCTTCCTGACCACCTTTGTCTCCGGCGTCATCTTCATGATCATCAAGATGGCCATGCTCGGCGTGGTCGGCGAGCTCGCCGCCGCCATGCTGCCCGTCGTCGCCATGACCGCCGTCTTTAACGCCATTCTGGTCGGCGCCCTCTACTTGCCCATCCAGAAGGCCCTGAAGCTCAACTAACTCATCGCTGCCCCACCAGCAAAGACTGTCCCAAACGACTAGCTTTTGGGGACGTTCTTAAACGACTGGTCATGTAAGAACGTCCCCAATGACTATGAAAGGTATCCATGGAAACGATCATCAACGTCGACGATGTCTCGTTCTCCTATGGCACGCAGACCGAGCAGGCGCTCAGCCACATCTCGCTCAGCGTAAACAAGGGAGATTTCATCGGCATCATCGGGCCCTCGGGCGCCGGCAAGTCCACGCTTGCCGCCTGTCTGTCGGGTGCCGTGCCCCACCACTACACCGGCACGTTCTTTGGGTCCGTCATGGTCGACGGCCACGACACCTGCGAAGTCTCGCTCACCGACGTGTCGCAAATCGTCGGCAGTGTGCTGCAGGATATCGACACGCAGATGGTCGCTTCGGTCGTCGAGGACGAGATGCTCTTTGGCCTCGAGAACTTTGGCGTTCCCCACGACCAGATCAAGCAGCGCGTGAGCGAAACGCTCGAGACCGTCGGCATCAGCGACCTGCGCGACCGCGAGATCGCCACGCTCTCGGGCGGACAGAAGCAAAAGGTAGCCATCGCCGCCATCCTCGCCATGCGCCCGCACGTCTTGGTTCTCGACGAGCCCACCGCGGCACTCGACCCCGCCAGCTCCACGTTGGTCTTCGAGACGCTGCGTGAGGCAAACCGCGCACTTGGAATCACCATCGTCGTCGTTGAGCAAAAGGTCGCCCTGCTCTCGGAGTACTGCAACCGCGTGCTCGTGCTCAACCATGGCGAAATTGCGCTGCAGGGCGAGCCACACGAGGTCTTCGCGCATACCGACGAGCTCCGTGCCATCGGCGTCGACTGCCCTCGCGTCACGCGTATCTTCAATAGCCTCGAGGCCGATGGCATGGTAAGCGGTACCCCCTGCTTGGATGTCGATGAGGCCGAGCGCCTGATTTCGGGCATCGTCGACCCCGCACGCGCGGCTATCGAAGCCCAGGCGCCCGCCGGTTCCCCGCATGCACCGTCGTTGCGCCCTCATGCCAAGGACGCCGAACCCGTACTCACCTTCGACCATGTTGAGTTTGCCTATCCCAATGGCGGCGCCGCCGTACACGACCTTAGCCTGACGCTCTATCCTGGCGAGCTCGTGGGCATCGTCGGCCAAAACGGCGCCGGCAAGACCACGCTCACCAAACTGCTCACAGGCCTGCTTAAGCCCGCCTCGGGCAGCGTGCGCGTCACGGGACTGGATACCGCAGCCGTTCCCACGAGCCGCATCGCTCGCGAGGTCGCGACCCTCTTCCAAAACCCCGACCGCCAGATCTGCAAGGACACCGTGCTCGACGAGGTCGCCTTTGGCCTGGAGCTTACCGGCATCGACCGTGCCGAGGCGCTGCGTCGCGCCCAGCTCGTCATCGACCGCTTTGGCTTGCCGGCCGACGAGGCGCCCTTCTCGCTCTCGCGCGGCCAGCGACAAATGGTGGCGCTTGCCTCCGTCGTAGTGGTTGAGCCCAAGATCGTCGTGCTCGACGAGCCCACGAGCGGCCTTGATTACCGCGAGTGCATGACCGTCATGGAAACGGTGCGCACCATGGCCGAGCGCGGTTGCGCCGTTATCATGGTCTGCCACGATATGGAAGTCGTCTCGGATTTTGCCGAGCGCATTGTGGTAATGGCCGACGGTCGCATCCTCGACCGCGGCCGCACGCACGAGCTATTCTCGAACATCGATCTCATGCGGCGTGCCTACGTGGAGCCTCCCCAGGTTATTGAACTCTCGCGCCGTCTGGCATCTTCCGTCTCGCCCGCTTTTGCGCAGGTGAGCGAGGTCACCGATGTCGTTCGAATTACCAAGGAGATGGTCCACCGTGGTTAACGTCATCGACTACATGCCGGGCGATACGCTGCTGCATCGCCTGAATCCCGTCGTCAAACTGGGCCTCGCTGCCGCCATCATCGTCGGCATCTTCTTGTCCGACACCTACGTGGCGCTGCTGGGCTTTTTGGCACTCACCCTTGCGCTGGGTGCCTATGCCGGCGTCGTCGACCGTCTGTTCTCGCTGCTCAAGTTGCTGATTCCGCTCGCGCTTATCATGCTGGTGCTCCAGCTGGCCTTTATGCGCGATGGCAACGTGGTATGGGGTTTTATCACCGACACGGGCCTCATCACAGGATCGAAGGCCTGCCTGCGCCTGCTGGGTGTGGCGTTACCACTCATCCTCATGCTCATGGTGACCAAGCTCAACGACCTTGCCAACGCCTGCGTCGAGGTGCTGCACGTACCGTATCGCTATGCCTTCACCTTTACCACGGCGCTGCGCTTTGTGCCGGTGTTTGGTCAGGAGATGAACGCCATCATGGAGGCGCAGACCGCACGCGGCGTCGAGTACGACACCAAAAACCCCATCAAGAAGCTTAAGCTCATGTTGCCACTGTGCGTGCCGCTGCTCATCTCGAGCGTGGGCAAGACCGATGCCACAGCCTTGGCGGCAGAACAGCGCGGCTTCTATCTGCGTACGCGCGCCAGCTCGTACAAGCGCTACCCCATCAAGGGCCTGGACATCGCCGTGCTCATCGTCAGCATCGTCCTCATCGCCATCGGCTTCCTGTTCTAGTTCACCACCGACAGCAACCGCCCAACGCAAAAGGCCTCGGCTCGCACCAAACGAGCCGAGGCCTTTACTGTTTCACCAGATAAAACCTACCAAAATTAACCTGTCCCTTTTTGGCAGGTCGGAAGCTAGAGGCGATAGAGAGCGCCGCTGCGGATGATGGATTCGCGCACCAGGACATCCATGGCGTCGAGGGTGATCTCGGGCATCTCTCGGTACTTCTGCAGCACCGATAGCTCGGTGCAGGCCAGAATGACACGGTCGCAGCCGCTACGGGCGAACTCCCACATCACGCGGTCGAACTTATCCATATCGGGCTCACGTCCGGCCTTCACATCATCGTAGATAAGCGACATCACATCGTTCTGACGTTTCTCGCTGGGATAGACAACCTCAACACCCGCAGCCTTACATTCGCGGCCGTAGACGCCCGCGCCCACGGTTCCGTCGGTGCCCATGATGCCAATCTTGTGCACTGGCTCGGCCGGCATACTCAGGTTGGGGTCGAACTCGCACTCCCCCATCACCGCACCGGCCAGAGCATAGCGCACCGACTCACGCGGCATATGGATAATCGGCACCTTCGTAAACGACTGGATCTGGTCGTAGAAGTAGTGCGACGTGTTGCAGGGAATGGCAATGTGCGCACAGCCCAGCGACTCGAGTGCCTGGGCACACTCTTTCATGGTCGCCAGCAGCTTGGCATGCTCGCCGGTCTTAATGGCCAACGTGCGGTCGGGCATGGTCGACTTGGAGAGCACCACCATGTCGATATGTTCCTGATCGCAGGCAGCAGCCGTATGACGCACCACCTGGTCGTAGTAATACGACGTGGCCTCGGCGCCCATGCCGCCGATAACTCCCAGCTTTTCCATCGCCGCCTCCTTGGTGACGCTTGCGCAATTGCGCGTATCATACCCGCGCCCGCCCGATGCAAACCGGACGGGCGCCGCGCTCATCTACTTGTAATACGTCTTGAACAGCTTAAAGTGGCGCAGCTTGGTGTGCCACATGCGCAGCCAGCGGTTAAAGACAAAGTCGCCCTTCATAAACGAAGGGTCGGCGCCCTTACCTTCCCTGTCCAGGCGATGCACCTTCGCACGCAACTCGGGATCCTTGACGTACTTGTCGACGACGCCCATGGGGACGACCATCCACAGGGCCTCGTCCTGAGCCGTCACAAACTCCGGCTCAAACGGACGGTTGAACACATACTCGTCCACCACATACTTGGCAACGTTAAAGCCGCTGTTGGTAACGTAGTAGTTGCTGCGGCCCTGGCGCGTGTTGAAATCGAAGAACTTAAACGAGCCGTCGCGCTCGTCGTACTTAACGTCAAAGTTGGAATAGCCCACAAAGTGAAGGTCCTCGAGCAACTTGCGCACGCCGCCCATGAGCTCGTCGTTGGGCTCGGTAATGATACAGGCATGGTTGCCAACACCGTGGGGCTGATGCTCCTCGAGCAGCACATGGCCCAGGCACATCATGCGCACCTTGCCGTTGCGGTCGGAATAGCTGGTGAGCACGCGCATGTACTCGTCGTTGCCGGGCACGCGGTCCTGCAAGATCAGATCGTCGGTGTAGCCGCTGGCATACGAATCGCGAATGACCTGTTCCAGCTCGGCGCGGTCGGCAATCTCATAGGCCTTCTTCTGACCCTCGAACTCATGCTGCCACCACATGATGCCGTCAGAAGGCTTCAGAATCATCGGGTAAGGAAAATCGATCTGGTCGAGCACTTCGGCAGGCGCCTCACCCTGGGCATTAAGCATCGCCTTGGTAAAGGTAAACGTGTGCGGATAGGGCACACCATGCTTCTCGCACAGCTCGTAGAAGATCTCCTTCTTCTGGCACTGCTCGAGCATGCTGTAGGGCGCGTAGGGAGCGACGATGTTATCCGCCAGCTCATGAGCATCTTTGGCTTGAGCCACGAGAGCGACATAGTTGTCGCCACAACCCACAAGGACAATCGTCTTGTCGGCATGCGCTTGGGCAATGCCGTTGACGGTTTTGAGCATCACGGGCATGGTGTCGATATCCACGTTGGGCGTGTAGTCGATAATCTGGCTGCGGTACGCGGGACCCGTCTGATACTTGCCAAAGACCAGACTCTTGACCTGGTACTCCTCGTAGAAGGCGCGCGCCACCGAATAGGCGTTGATGTCGCCACCAAGCAGCACGGGAATGAACTCGCGCTCTGTAAATTGCAATGCCATGGAAACTTCCTATCATGAACTGCCCACACAACGGGCGGTCTTTGCGCAACTGATTTATTCTAGCGTGCCAAGCCGCCGGCGCCCAAAGCTCCACCGTATCTATGGCAATCGACGTAATCGTCCAGCACGAAGGCCAGCACGAAGACGGCGCTCACCGTTGTATGACAATGGGCAATGAACCTACCATTGTTGTAGGATTCAGCGTATTGACATCCTCAAACGAAAGGCGCACACGTGCCCCAAGACCATCCGACCGATAATCCTATCCTCAATGCCGCGAAGCGCGAGCTGGCGGAACGTGCGAAAGCGACCGCTCCCCTGTGCACGGCAAACGACGCCTACAACGGACCCGCCCGCATCGTCTCGATCAACACGTCGGCACACAAGGGCACGCGCAAGTCGCCCGTCGCCGATGGACACGACACCGTTATAGAGCAATTTGGCCTCGCCTCCGACGCACACGCCGGGCATTGGCACCGTCAGGTTTCCTTTTTGGCCGCAGAGTCCATCCAGACGGCGCAGGCCCGCGGACTCGATGTGCGCAAGGGTGACTTCGGAGAGAACTTCACAACCCGGGGCATCAACCTGCTCTCGCTCCCCTTGGGCACACAGCTCAAGCTTGGCAGCGAGGTGCTTGTCGAAATCAGCCAAATCGGCAAGGTCTGCCACACACGCTGTGCCATCTACTATCTCGCCGGCGACTGCATCTTTCCCCACGAGGGCGTTTTTGGCGTGGTACTAAAGGGCGGAGAGGTCTACGCCGGCGACGATATCCAGGTAATCAAACTCGGCGACGGCACCTGTTCGTTCACCCCCGCCGAGGCCCTCGAAGAGATTGAGCAGGCTCGCCAGAAGGGCACGCTGTAGTTATAAAACCCCACGTTGAGATGGCTTTTACAGCCCAAAACCCCTCTCAAACAGAGCTCTGTAACGTTAAAGTTGAACTCTATGGTTTCTCAACAATTCATCATAACTGCAGGTCAAAGCCAAAGCCTCAAGTTCAACTTGACCCTTTGGAACCTTTAAGGTTCAAGTTGGGGTCGAAAGCAGTAGTAGAATACCGTTCGAACCATAACCTACGATTGATTGCAGAGGGACTGGATGCAGCATTCGAATCATCGCACCGCAGCGCTCATTGCGTCGAAGCCGGCTCGTATCATCACGAGCGCCGTGCTCGCCGTTGCGCTGACGGCCACGCCGATGCTCTCCCCCGTTGCGGCGTATGCCGCCTCGCAGGCAACGCAGGACCAGCTTTCCGCAGCCCAGCAGAAGATTGAAGCCGCCACGAGCGCCTACAACGACGCCCGCACCAAACTCGATGACCTGCAAAAGCAGATTGATTCCAATGAGGCAAGCATCGAGGAAATCGAGGCTAAGCTTCCCGAGCAGCAGGCCAAGGCAAGCTCCGCCATGCGCGATCTGTACAAGTATCAGAAGGGCACCAATCCTATCGTGAGCTTCCTGGTCAATGCGCAGAGCCTGGGCGAGTTCATCACGACTTGCAAATACACCAACCAGATCACGAGCTCGAGCGTCGACGAGATCGAAGAGCTCAATAACATGCAAACCGAACTCGAGCAGAACAAGGCTGAGCTCCAGCAGGCCAAGTCTCAGCTTGAGGCAGAGCAGAAAAACGCCGAGGATGCGCTGGCGCAGGCCCAGCAGCTCCGCAGCGAGGCACAGGCAAAAGCCGAGCAGGAAAATGCCGCCGAGCTTGCCAAGCTTGAGGCCGATAAGGCCGCTGCCGCCGAGAAGCTCTCGGGCGAGGGCGTAAGCGGCAGCAATTCCAGCAGCCAGGCCACCAACACCAACACCACCATCGACACCACGGTGAACAGCTCCAATACTGGTAGCTCCGATTACGATTCGTTCATTAATGAGTGGACAGGCCGCATCGACAATTATCTCGCCGGCTCCCCCATGGCAGGCCAAGGCTATAACTTTGCCGTCGCCGCTTGGAATACCGGTGTCGACCCCCGTTGGTCCCCCGCCATCGCCTGCATCGAGAGCACCAAGGGTGCTTATTGCGCCAATTCTTACAACGCCTGGGGCTGGAGTGCACGTGGCGGCGGTTGGCGCAGCTTTGGCAGCTGGAGCGAGGGCATCTCCGCTCACGTTGCCTATCTGGGCGCCAACTACGGCTCCACCCTTACCCCGGCAGCGGCCAAAAAGTACTGCCCGCCCACGTGGCAGGACTGGTACAACAAAGTCGCCGCTCAGATGAACCGCATCTAAGTGCAACTGCAAAGGGCCCCAATGGGGTCCTTTTCTTTTAGGTGGCGGAAGTATCGACGACGCCGGTCGCATTGGCAACCGCGACTATGACAATCATGCATAGGAGCAGCACACCCAATGCCTTGAGCCAGAGTTTCGCGAGTTTCTTGCCGCGATAGCTGTCGAGCAGTGCGAATCGCCGACGAAGACGGCGCTTATCGAGCAGCGCAAAATGCATAAGCACCATAAGGCCATCGACAAAGAAAAAATACTCGATTATGAGAAGCCACGTCGGGTAGCTTTGGTTTGCTCCGGTGGGGTGAAAGACGGCAAAGTGACTTCCGGCAAAGAACACAAGCAGCGAGAAGAAGACGAGCGTATTCCAAATGCGCCCCAGAGACTCCGGAACGCGAGAGAGCAGACCGCATGCAGTGGAGGCGGCAGGCCTAGGAAGCCCTGTGGGGTTCTGGAGCCCTTGGGGCGTCAACACCGTCTCCGAGGCCGGAGTACGGACAAGCACAGGCGCAGGAGGCCGCACGGGGCGACTTAGATCGTATGCCGCGCGCGTCGCCCGTCCCAACGCTTCCGCGCTCGCAAAACGCTTGGCCGGGTCGAGCGCCATCGACATGCAGACGGCATCGGCAAGTGGAGTGGGAATGCCGCATGCCTCGCATTGCTCACGCATGTCGAGCCCTGGTTTAGGGTCGACTCCCGTCAAGCAGAAGAACAACAGAGCGCCAAGTGCGTAGACGTCGCTGCGCACACTCGTCTGCCCAAACCCATACTGCTCGGGCGGCGCATAGGGTCGCGTGCCAAACTTGACGGTGTCAGCATCGGCGCCATCGCGCCATACGCGCGCGATCCCCAGGTCGATAATCACCAGCGATGAAAATGCCAGGCCGTCATCAGGCGTATAGTTGGCACCTGTCACGATGATATTCGACGGCTTGAGGTCGCGATGGATCACCGGCGCCGACGTCTCCCCCGCCATTGCAAAACCGGCATGGAGCTCGCCCACGGCATCGCATAGGGCAGGATACAATTCACGCGCATAATCGGGGGTGGCTCCCAGACGGTCCACCAGCGCCCCGAGTGTCTCCCCTTCGATGTATTCCATAACCACGTTGAGCTCGTCGCCCACACGACGACAATCGACGATTCTGGGCAGGTGCTCAAAACGCCTGCCTGCCCGCTGAGCGGCAAACAGACGCTCGTATGCCCCGCCGATTTGAGCCGAAGCATCGATGCGTTTACGAACAAAGGGACCGAGCGAACCACCGCCGGTTCCTTCAAAGTACACGAGCTCGGTTGTTTCGACGGACGAGCGCTTAAGTACACGCTCCACGCGATAGCTGTCGTCGCGATCGAGCGACGCCAGGTGCTCGGCAAGCGCTGCGGTCAGCTCGTCATCGGAATATGTTGGGCTCTGAGTATCCATAGCCTCCATCATAGCGCAGGGCGCAGACACCCCATGGCATCTGCGCCCCGTTCGCTTGCATCGTTGTTCGGCAGCTCCGCCGGCTCAGATATCAGCCGCTAACTCACCGTCTCCTCGCCAAAGCGATACAGCTCCTCGTTGACCTTTTGGAGGCTGCACCCGCGATCGATGCAAAAAATGATAATCGCATCGCGGCGGTCCTTGCAGTTAAGGACGCTTACCCCGGCAGCCGTCAGCGCACGGTTGGTCTCTTTGAGCGTCAGCGCCATCGCAAAGGCAATCTGCAGCACCTTATTGCGGCTCGGATGCCGCGCACCGGTAAAGATCTGATAGCCAAAGGTCTCATTGAGATCGGCCATACGAACCACGCGCGAGCGCTCCAAGCCCTTTTCCTGCAGTAGCTGCTTCAGGTAGTCCGAAAGCGACGGGGCGGCAAAGTCGTGTTCTTTGATATAGCCATCGATGTTTGGCGCGTCGAGAAGCTCATTGAGTAACTCGTCAGTCAGCTTTTTATCGGGCATACGACTTCACCTCCCCCAGTGCATACAACATGCTAGAAACCGCTTACGTCCGAACGCTCCCAACTGGCGACCTGATCGGGAGACACCGTGCCCAGCGCCTCGAACTTCCAGGAGCCGCCCGCCTTCAGATGATTGGTGTTTGCAAGAGCCGTTCCAACCTGGTTGCCATCAGCATCATACAGAACATACTCAATCTGAATGTAGCTCTTTTCCTTGTCCGTGTTATTGGTCAGCGTCCCCGTGATCTTATAGGCAAACTGATTGGAAGTGTCTTCAGCCTCGTCAGCAATGGTATACGGTTCTTGCGGTTCTTTTTGCTCCTCAGCCTGCTGTGTCGTCTCGGCAGGTTTTGCCGAATCGCTCGCAGACGAATCGGTTGAGTTGCCGCCCATAGAGCCCACGGCACCGACAATAACCAGCACCACAATGATGCCTAGGACAATCTTGCCGATCGGCTTCTTTCCCTCTTTTGCCATTATTCATCCTTCCTACGATCCGGCTACCGTGCCGGCACACAGCACATCGTAGGAAGGATTGAACTTGAATTCATTAGCTGAGAGCTAAGGTTGCGATAAACGGCCAATGCAGTTATCCAAACGCCGAGCAAACGCACTTTGCGCGACCGTCTGCCGGCAGCGCATCAACCCACCGTGACGGATTCCCCGGTAAAGGCACTGACCATCAACAGGACAAAGAACACCAGGTAGCTGACACTCAGCGGGTACGCAATGACCAGGAATACAACCCAGCCGACATTGGCTTTACCGCCGGCACGGCGTCGCTCGCGATTGCGGCAGAGCCAAATCGTCACGCCGATGGCAGTGATAAACAGTACGAGTGCCGCCGCAGCCAGCCCAGCAAGCGCAAACATCACGCCAATGCTCACAGCAATAACCGGAAGCAACAACAAGCCGCATCCACACCCACCGGGACTATAAACGGCAGACTGTCGGCGTCGTTCCATCGTCACTCCAACCTCAATATCTTTGAGCACTACAACGCAGCGGCCTGCTGGACAGGAACGATCTTATTCAGCTCCGGTTCGATCCGCCTTTTCTCGGCCTCAAGGTCAAACGCCACCTGAGCGCGCAGCCAATAACCATCCGTCAGGCCAAAATAACGGCAAAGACGGAGGTCGGTGTCGGCCGTCACGCGACGTTTTCCCAAGACAATCTGCCCGATACGCTGAGCCGGAATCCCAGTCTCTTTCGCAAGGCGATATTGAGAAATGCCCATGGGAACAAGAAACTCCTCTTTGAGAAGCTCACCAGGAGTCACCGGCGACAGCAAATCGGCCGAAGTCTCATCACTTGTGATAATCGACGATTTCGACATTCCAAGCCATCTCCTGTCTCCACTCAAAACAGACCCGATAGCGCTCGTTAACACGGATGCTATATTGACCGGCACGATCGCCCTTCAAAGCTTCCAGGCGGTTGCCCGGTGGAACGCGAAGATCATCAAGCGAAGCACAAACCTGCAGTTGGCGAATCTTCCTCAACGCAACACGCTCAAAGGGCACGAACCTCCTGACCCGCACACCCATGGCAAAGCGTTCGGTATCCTCATCTTTATACGATGCAATCATAGTATCGCCTTACGTTAGTAACGTCAAACGTTTCTATAGACTTACATCTCTATTATATCGTACGTTTGTTCGTGTTTTCTAGAACAAATAGTCCTTTGCGCCTTAGTCAAGCAAAAGCAATCGTTTGTAGACATCGAGGCCTTTGAGAAGGATTTCCTCGTCGAAGAGCATGCTATCGGTATGCAGAGCGCTTGTGGCATAGGCGGGACAGCCATCCGAATCACTCGGGTTGTCTTGGTCCTCTGGCATACCCGTGCCCAGCAGGAAAAACACGCCCGGCAGATGGCGTTGATAGAACGCGAAATCCTCGGCGATCAGCAGCGGTTCCTCCACAAGCTGCAGCCCGGGCAAGGCAGGCGCGACGCTGGCAAACAACTCGGGGTCGTTGTCGACCGGCGGATAGCCCTCGGCAAAGTCGAGATCATACGTGCAGCCCGTTGCGGCACAGGCATCGTCCAGCACGCGGCGCACGCCTTCGCGCGCCCGGTCGAACATGTCGTCCGTAAACACACGCAGGCTGCCGGCAACATGGGCCTCCCCCGCCACCGCATTGCAGACGGCGCCGGCCTGCAGCAGGCCGAACTTACCAATGCAGGGCTCGTCGGCACCCAGCTCATCCATCAGTTCGCGCTCGGCAACCAAGAACTTGGCAGCCGCCAGCGCCGCATCGTGCGACTCCTCGACCGGAACGCCATAGGTCTTAGCGATATGGATGCTCGTCCCGTGAATATGGATATGCGTCTCACTCGAACGCGCCAGCAACGGACCGGGGCAGCTCGCCAACGTGCCGGCGGGCAGATCGGGCCACACGTGGAAGCCGAAGATGCGATCCGCCCCGTAGCGCTCGAACACGCCGCTCTCGCATACCGTCTTGGCACCACCGGTCGTTTCCTCGGCCGGCTGGAACACAAAGAGAACGTTGCGCCTAATGGCGCCCGGTTGCTCGCGAATCGTACGGTCGACATACGTCGCGGCCGCAAGCGCCATGGCCATGTGTCCGTCATGTCCGCAAGCGTGCATCTTGCCGGGATGGGTCGAGGCAAAGGCCGCTCCCGTCGCCTCCGCGATGGGCAGCGCATCCATATCGGCGCGAATCGCCGTGGCACGCGCGGCACCAACGCCAGCGTCGAAGAAAGCGCAGACGCAGCTGGGACACGGATGGGTCACCTCGCATGCGAGCGGCGCCAACACGCCCTCGATATAGGCGATAGTCTGCGGAAGATCGAAATCGAGCTCCGGAATACAATGGAGATCGCGGCGATAGCGACGGAGTTCTTGGAGCTCGGTCATAGAGAATCCCTTCGTAAGGCACATCTGTTGCAACTTATTGTGATACAGGATTGTGGCGCACATGTTTCCAGCATATCCCTGCATTTTTTAAACGTTATATACGAATACTCTTGTTTGGTAAAGTGTAACGTGATAGGGTCTTTACCACTTGATAGAGGCGCGGGCACGAAGATCCGCGGGCGAGCCGGCAGGCTTTGACCCCGTGGGGAGGCGAAACCCGCCGAACTGGGTTTTTCGGGCACGAACAACCTGGTGGGCCTGTGGGAAACACCCACAGGACTGTCTGCAGCAATGCGGGAGCGCTATCCGGACATTGGGTCCACGCTATGCGGATTCGATGCGCAGATGGCGCCGTCTGGATAGCGAGGTTTACGGGACATGGCATTGACCCCCAACGAGGCATATGCGGCCAAGCAGCCGTTTGTGGACAAGGAGACACTCGAGCATATCGTCGAGCAGTTCCCCACGCCGTTTCATCTATACGACGAGGCGGGCATCCGCCGCAACATGCAAGAAGTACGCGACGCCTTTGCATGGAACCCGGGCTTTAAGGAATACTTTGCCGTCAAGGCCAACCCCAACCCGGCGCTCATCTCCATTCTCAACGAATACGGCTGCGGCTGCGATTGCTCGAGCTATACCGAGCTTATGATCGCCCGCTCACTGGGTATCACGGGACACGACATCATGTTCTCGTCCAACGACACGCCGGCTGCCGACTTTAAGCTCGCCGACAAGCTGGGTGCCATCGTCAACTTTGACGACATCAGCCACATCGAGTTCTTTGAGTGCGTTGCGGGGCCCATCCCCAAGACGGTCAGCTGCCGCTTTAATCCAGGCGGTCTGTTCCAGCTCTCCAACGGCATCATGGACAACCCGGGCGACTCCAAATATGGCATGACCACCGAGCAGCTCTTTGAGGCCTTCCGCATGCTCAAGGCCAAGGGCGCCGAGAATTTTGGCATCCATGCCTTCCTTGCCAGTAACACCGTCACTAACGACTACTATCCCAAACTCGCACGCATCCTCTTTAAACTTGCCGTGCGCCTGGAGCGCGAGACCGGCGCACATGTCGCCTTTATCAATCTGTCCGGCGGTGTGGGTATCCCCTACCTGCCCGAGCAGCAGGCTAACGACATTCACGCCATCGGTGAGGGCGTACACGCAGCCTACGACGAGATTCTGGTCCCCGCCGGCATGGGCGATGTGGCGATCTGCACCGAGATGGGTCGCTTTATGATGGGCCCCTACGGATGCCTGGTCACCAAGGCCATCCACGAGAAGCAGATCTACAAGGACTATATCGGCGTGGACGCCAGTGCCGTCGATCTGATTCGTCCTGCCATGTATGGCGCTTACCACCACATTACGGTGATGGGCCAGCCGGGTGGCGACGACAAGACCACAGCGCCCGTCACTGACACCTACGACATCACGGGCAATCTGTGCGAGAACAACGACAAGTTCGCCATCGATCGCGAGCTGCCGCATATCGACATGGGCGACCTGCTTGTGATCCACGATACCGGCGCGCATGGCTACTCCATGGGCTACAACTACAATGGACGCCTGCGCTCCGCCGAGGTCCTGTTGCGCCCCGATGGCTCGGCCGACCTCATCCGCCGCGCCGAGCGCCCGGGCGATTACTTTGCCACGCTCGACGTGCTGCCGAGCGGCCGAGAGCTGTTGGCCAAGTCGCGCGCCGAAAGTGCCCGCCGTCGCGCCCAAGACGAGCGCCTGGCAGTCGCCGCCCAATGGAACAAACGCATCCAAATCGCGGACGCGAAGGAGAAGAACATGGACATCCGCAATCTCGAGGGCTCAATCGTCGCCCTCGTCACGCCGTTTAAAAAGGATGGCAGTGTCGACTTTGACGCACTCGAGCGCCTTATCGATTTCCACCTGCAAAACGGCACCGACGCCATCCTCACCCTGGGCACCACCGGCGAGAGCGCCACGATGACCGACGACGAGGATAACTCCGTCGTCGCCGCCGTGGTCAAGAATGTTGCAGGACGCGTCCCCGTCATTGCCGGCTCGGGCTCCAACTCCACGCAGACCATGCTCACCAAGTCGCTTACTTACCAGGGCTTGGGAGCCGACGGCCTGCTGCTCATTACCCCCTACTACAACAAGTCCAACGAAGAGGGTATCTATCAGCACTTTAAGACCGTCGCCGATGCCGTGGACATCCCCTGCATCCTGTACAACATCCCCGGCCGCTGTGGCTGCGGCATCAGCGAGCGCAACGTAGAACGCCTGGCCGCGCACCCCAACATCATGGGTATTAAGGAGGCCTCGGGCAACGTCGCCTACGCGGCCAAGATCGCCCACCTGCTGTCAGACGACTTCCGCATGTACTCGGGCGAGGACGCGCTTACCGTACCGCTCATGAGCCTGGGCGCCTCGGGCGCCATCAGCGTGTGGGCAGACGTTCAGCCGCAGCTCGTGCACGACATGTGCCGCGCCTATCTGGACGGTGACGTGGCACGCGCCCGCGATATCCAGATTGCCGGCCAGCCGCTCATCAATGCCCTCTTTAGCGAGGTCAACCCCATCCCCGTCAAGGAAGCGCTCGCCCAGATGGGCATGATTGAGGCAAACTACCGTATGCCGCTGTGCCCCATGGCAGATGACACGCGAGCCGCACTTACCGATGCTCTGAAGGGAGCTGGTCTGCTTGATTAAGACCGTCATTATGGGAACGGGCCGCATGGGCTCGCTCATCCGCACCACCGCCGAGGGCGTTGTCGACGCCGGCGGGCAGCCCGTTTTTGATATCGTCGCCCAGATCGGTTTTGATCTGTCCGAGCTCGAGAGCGCCCCGGCGGCCGACGTTATCATCGACTTCTCGAACGTCGTGACCTTCGATGCCGTCGTCGCCTATGTCGAGCGCACGGGCGCCGCGTTGGTCTCGGGCACCACGGGCTATACGCCCGAGCAGATGGACCGCCTGCGTGAGCTGGGCCAGAACACCCGCGTTATGCACTCGGGCAATTACTCCATCGGCATCGCAGCCCTGCGTCATCTAGTGGCCCAGGCCACGCGTGAGCTGCCCGGCTTTGACTGCGAGATTGTCGAGACTCACCACAACCAAAAGGTCGACGCCCCCAGCGGCACCGCCAAGCTGTTGCTCGACGCCGTAGTCGAGGCCGAACCCGAGGCAGGCTACCACCCCGTCTACGGACGCGAGGGCATGTGCGGCGCGCGCGACCCCAAGGAAATCGGTATGCACTCGCTGCGCGGCGGCACCGTCGCCGGCGTGCACGAGGTGAGCTTCTTTGGCCAAGACGAGGAGATCACGCTCACGCACCGTGCCACGAGCCGCCAGATCTTCGTCAACGGCGCCCTGGCCGCCGCCCAGAAGCTCGTCGCCCGCGAACCCGGCTTCTATACGTTCAACCAGGTCATGTTTGCCTAACCAGGTATCAACCGAATCCGCCCAAAGGAGAGATAGCAAATGAGCAACGCAGCCGAGATGGATGCACAGGAGATTATCAACTACATCGCCACCGCGCCCAAAAAGACGCCTGTCAAGCTGTACGTGCGCGAGAAGCCCGGCATGAAGGTTGCCTGGGGCGACGCACATGTCTACGGCGGCCGTCGCGGCAAGACCGTCTTTGGCGACTGGGATGAGCTTAAGGCCATCCTGGACGCCAACGCCGATTCCATCGATTACTACGACGTGGAGAACGATTGCCGCAACTCCGCCGTGCCCATGCTCGACCTTAAGGGCATCAACGCCCGCATCGAGCCGGGCGCGATCATCCGCGACCGCGTCGAGATCGGCGACCGTGCCGTCATCATGATGGGCGCCATCATCAACATCGGCTCCGTTATCGGCGAGGGTTCCATGATCGATATGGGCGCCGTGCTGGGCGGTCGCGCCACCGTGGGCAAGAACTGCCACATCGGCGCCGGCACCGTGTTGGCGGGCGTCGTGGAGCCCGCAAGCGCCACGCCCGTCATCATCGAGGACGATGTCATGATCGGCGCCAATGCTGTGGTCCTGGAGGGCGTGCACGTGGGCAAGGGTGCTGTAGTTGCCGCCGGCGCCGTGTGCGTCGAGGATGTCCCCGCCGGCGCCGTCGTGGCCGGTGTCCCCGCCCGCGTCATCAAGATGCGCGACGAGAAGACCAACAGCAAGACCGGCCTGGAAGAGGGCTTACGTCAACTTTAATAGTTACGCGGTTTTGACAAACCGCGTTTTCGCTGACGTATGCTCAACCTGCGGGATAATTCATCCCCAAACAAAAAGGCCGAAGCCCTCATCCGAGGCTTACAGGACAAAATGTGTGTCCCGATAGAACACCCGTTTCCATCCATTAATCCAGCCAGAACGGGTACGGGTCCCTGTGGTGGAGGTCCTCCCACACGGCCCCGTCGCCCCACTCCGGCCCTCCGTCCTCGCGCGACGGCGAGGCGGAGTAGACGCTGAACAGGAAGTCGATGTCCGCGTCGGTCGGCATCGCGGCGAGCTTCCCGCGCGCCGTCCTCGCGTCCCCCGAGTGCGCGTGGCACCACCAGAACACCGCCTTCACGCGCTTGACCGACGTCAGCCCCCGGTGGTTGCGCAGGACGGCCCCCGGCTGCGAGTTCACCCCTCCCTCGATCATGTTGTTGGTCGACGGCAGCGGGCCGGCCTTGGCCAGGGCGGGATCGAGGTAGGTAAACGGCGTCCCCGCCGACACCGGCGACGACAGCGACGAGCGCGCCCGCCTCAGCCTCTCGTGGGTGTAGACCCTCCTGCCGTCCACCACGGTCCTGTCCTCCAGGAAGTCGGCCCAGAACCCGCACCAGTCGAGGTAGCGCTCGACCCAGAGCTCGGCCCGGTGCAGCGTCTCGATGCCCATGAGGTCGCGCGCGATGAGGTAGAGCTCGCGCCCCGCCTGGAGCTTCGGCCGCGTCGTCGTGTAGCGCTTGACCTGCGAGAAGGCGTGGAAGGTGCACCTCTGGACCCTGGTGCGCGGCCAGGTCTCGCGCACGGCCTTGGCGAACCCGCTCCCGCCGTCGGTGACGACCACCTCGGGCGCCGGGATCGGCGACATGGGGCCGACCACGCCCTCGAGTTCTCCGACCTCGCCATGTACCAGGAGACCACCCTCTCGCCGCTGCAGCATATGAGCACCACGAGGTCGCGCGCGACCCAGATCCCGTCGACGTGGAGCACGCGGTGCAGCTCGCCGTCGGGGGCGGGCATCGGCCAGACCTCCCAGAACTCGGCCGTCCTGCGCCTGAAGGACCGCCCGCCGCCCGGCATCGCCGCCTGGGAGTCCTTGGAGAGGAGCCACCCGAGGAACTCGTCCAGCCTTGCCGCCGTGTCGTCGTACCTCACCGTCGTCGACGCGCCGCAGGCCGTGCACCTCCACCGCTGGGACCCCGATGAGGTCCTGCCGTTGCGCTTGGTCCGACCGCCGCAGTAGGGGCAATAAACGGCCTTCATGGGCACCTCTTCCGAAAGGGTATTAAACGGTTCCGGAAAAGGTTATCTACCTGCGGGAACGATAGGCAACCGGACACACATTCTGTCCGAGCGGTTAAAAGCGGGCACGGAATTTAAACGGCTGAAAAGGGGGCATCGACCTGCGCCGATGCCCCAAAGTAGACACACATTTTGTCCTATAAGCCTCATCCGAGGCTTCGGCCTTTATTTTTTGCAGCGTCCAAGCTCAGTTTATCGATTCTCAATTGACCCGATGTTTTTGAGCTCGATGGAAATGAGGCCGTTGGGCTCGTTGACGAACTCAATGTACTCGGAGTTCGAACCCATCTCGGCCGGGAAGCTGATCTCGATACCCGTGTCGGTACGGATCTTGTGATTGCGCACGGCCGCGCGCTCGACCTGCTTGCGCTCCACGGGCACACGCTCAGGCACCTTCTCCTCGGTCAGTGCCGCGCGCACGCTCTCCTTGATGACCGGCTCGTCCTCAAAGACCTCGTCGACGATATCCCAAGGCGGCAGCTCCTCGTCATCCTCGACCTTCTCGGCCACAGCGGCCTTAACCTTTGCGAGCGCCACGGCCGTGTTGGCACCGTGCTCCCCGGCGACTTCCTCGACCACACGCGTCACGGTGTCGATGACCTCCTTGCCCGATACGCCCGTGTCGCACTGCAGCAGGCCATCGGGGATAAGCATACGGTCCTCGCCGGCGATCTTGCGTTTCTTGTCCACATAGCCGATCTCCATGGTGCTCGCGCGCACGATGGCATAGCTCGGCACCTTTTGCGAGGGGTTCGGCAGAATGGCGTAGTGGCGCGAGATGTCGTTGCGCACCTCCCCTTCCTCGCGGCCCACTTCGTGCATAAAGGCCTGCTTGGAGCCCAGCAGCATCATGGCAAACCAGCGGGCATCCTCATCGTCGTCAAAATCAGCCACGAGCACGTCGGTGGACTCAGCTTTCTCGGCCTTGGTGAGTTCGGAAGAGATGAACTCCGCAATCTGCTGCGACAGGTCCACGAACTCACGCTCACCAAAGAAATAGCTCTTGAGCTCGCCGCCGAATGCGGAGTTCTCGGCAAACGTGGCACGCTTGTTATCGGCCGAAGTGCGCGCGCGACGCAGATGTGTGGTCACGAAGTTGCGGACAGTACGGCTTTCGATATCCAACTCGCGCTGGCTCATGACGTTGACGGCAGAGTCAAAGTCCAGGATATGCAGAATCGCGTGATTGATTTTCATATACGGCATTCCGTTCTAGATCGATTTCGGCACGAATCAGTATAGCGGTCGAGCCCGCCCCAGGCGCTTCGAAGATTGGTGCATCGGGGACAGGTTGCTTGCACCAATGGTTAGCGCAGGAGCTCGGACTGCCAAGCCTCGAGCTGTTCTGCCAAACTCTTGCCGGCAGCGGGCACGTCGATCTGGGGTCGTTTGGGCAGCAGCGCACACTTAAGAATCGCAACGATGGTCTGCGAGACAAAGCGTCGTGTATCCTCGTCAAAGCCTTGCGCAGCCTGGAGCATCACGGGCAGGCTCTCGCGCAGATTCCCAGCGATATCCGCAAACCGCTCAGCACCCGTAGCCTCAAACACGGAGAACAACGCATCTACAAAACGCTCGCGTTCGCTAGGCGACACTGCAAGCAGCATCTCACGAATGGAACCATCAACGTATCGAGCACCGGCAGACAGGCGCTCACAGTACACGAAGTCGTGACCATCAACCACCCAGCTAAAGGGATTGTGCTGCAGCAGGCTGAACTCGGTGCTCTCAACGATGGCATAGTCCTCCTGTGTCTCGAACATCATGCCAAAGATCGACGACCGAGGTAGCGTCTTGTCGATTCGACCGGAAAGATCGGCAAAGGCGTCGCCGTTCAGAAACTCCTCGACGAAGCCCGGGCCATCATGGGAATACGCCCGTTCGATTCGTTCACGGGCAACATCGGAGCACATCGCTGCACCGTACACCGCAAGGTTTCCACCCTTGGAATGACCCCCGCACAAAAGCGGCCCGCCAATCGCATCCGCCGCCTCGTCCACATAACGTGCCGCGGATTCCTGGGCCGGCACAGGACACCGGAACGCCATGTTAAAGTCTTCTTTCCAGCCCACAATCGTACTATCGGTCCCCCGGAAGGAAAGATAACTAAACCCCGCCGGAAACCGGAACGCCATGGCTGCAAACTGCTCCGTCGCCACCATATCGCTCACAGCACGATAGCCGCAAACGTGCACGCCACGGTAGCGAGGACTTGCTGCCACGGCCTCCAACAAGGCCCTGCTCCCCTCCGGGTCCCACAAGTCGTCAATCATGTCCCGGTAGCACTCGGCACGCAGCAGCTCGCGTACGTCTAGGCCCTGCCAGTTCGTCAGCTCCGCCATATCACCCGGCAAACGCAAATAGGACAACCACGCAAAGACGAGGCTATCCACCGCGCAGAACGGCCGCTCCTCAAACGGATCAAACGCCGTCTGGGCATAGGTCAAAAAATTAGGCGAATCCGACATGGCCCTCCCATCAACTATGGTGCATTGGGATGGTGCATTGGGGTCAGGTTACTTTGCACCAAAAAGGCGCCCGGACCGTGTGGGCCCGGACGCCTTCATTGTAGCTTTTCGCTCTAGCGAGCTTGATTTAGCAGGAGAAATCGACGCTGTCGATGATGTCCTTGAGGGCCTTGGCGGAGACGGTGAGCTCATGCTGCTCGTCGTCGTTCAGCGGCACGGGGACGCGGCAGACAACGCCGTCGCGGCCAACGACGGTCGGCATGGAGATGGCAAGATCGGACAGGCCATACTCGCCCACCATGAGCGAAGAGACAGGCAGAACGGTCTGCTCATCGCGCATGACGGCGGTGCAGATGCGCTTGACGGCCATGGCGACGCCATAGTAGGTGGCGTGCTTCTTCTCGATGATGGTGTAGGCGGAGTTCTTGACGTCCTCGGCGATGCGCTTCTCGGCAGCCTCATGCTCCAAGTGGCCGTGAAGCTCACAGAAAGTGTTCAGCGGAACGCCGGCAACCTGAGCGCTGGACCAAGCGACAAACTCGGAGTCGCCGTGCTCGCCCATGACATAGGCCTGGACATCGCGCGGGTCAACCTCGACGTGGGCACCAAGCATCTGCTGCAGGCGGCCGGTGTCGAGCACGGTACCGGAACCGATGACGTGGCCCTCGGGCAGGCCGGACATCTTGATGGCGGCGTAGGTCAGGACATCGACCGGGTTGGAGACGATTAGCAGAATGCCGTCGAAGCCGGACTTCTTAATCTCGGGGATAATGGACTTAAAGATGCTGACGTTCTTGTTGACCAGGTCCAGGCGGGTCTCACCGGGCTTCTGGGCAGCGCCAGCGGTGACGACGATCATGGCGGCGTCGGCGACATCGGAATAATCGCCGGCGTAGATCTTCATCGGCTCGGCAAACGTCATGCCGTGCGCGATATCCAGGGCCTCACCCTCGGCACGGTTCTTGTCCACGTCGATGAGGACCATCTCGGAGAACAGACCACTCTGCATCAGAGCGAACGCCGAAGACGAACCGACGAAACCGCAGCCGACAATAGCGACCTTCTTCTCGTTAACCATTAGAAACTCCCATCTCTCTCCACAAACAAGCCGCCCGGGAACGACCCGAGCGGCTTGCCGTAATCCCAATACATCCAATCGGGACTTTGATTATGCTCCTATTCGCAGCCAAAAATCGACCGTTTACCGAAATTGTTTGCAGAATTCGTAAAATAACTGCACGAAATCGGTTTCGAGCTATTGACGTGTCGAAATAGGTCTCTAATACAGGCCCGCCTCGCGAATGGCCTCGACAGCCAAAGCGATCTGGTCGGGCGGTAAGACCAGTGCCATACGCACGTGCCCCTCGCCCGAAGGGCCAAAGCTCGCGCCCGGCGTTACCACAACGCCGGCCTTCTCCATAAGCTCCTCGCAAAACGCCATAGAATCGGTGCGACCACCGGGAAGCTTGGCCCACACAAACATAGAGCCATGCGCATTGGGACGCTCCCAGCCCAGGCCCTCAAGACCGTCGCACAGGGCATCGCGGCGCTCCTGGTACTTCAGACGCTGCGCCTCGACCTCATCGCGCGGACCGTTCAGGCAGGCGATGGCAGCCTTCTGGATCGGGAAGAACATACCGAAGTCGATCTGGCCGCGCAGCTTGGCAAAGGCCGAGACCACATCCTCGCGACCGACCAAAAAGCCGATGCGGGCACCGGTGACGTTAAACGACTTAGAGAGCGAGAAGAACTCCACGCCCACCTCAAGCGCACCGGGATACTGCAAGAAGCTGCCGCCGGGCTCGCCGTCAAACACGATGTCGGAGTACGCGTTGTCATGAACGATCAACAGATCATGCTCGCGGGCAAAGGCGATAATCTCCTCGTAGACCTCGGGCGTGCCCACCGAGCCGACCGGGTTCGCGGGCAGCGACACGATCATATACTTGGCACGATCGGCCACCTCGGGATCGATACCCGCCACATAGGGCAGGTAATTATGCTCGGCAACCAGCGGATAGTATTCGAGCTTGGCATCGGCAATCTTGGCACCCGCCTCAAAGACCGGGTAGCACGGATCGGGAACCAGAATGGTGTCACCCGGATCGAGCAGGGCCAGGCCCAAATGGCCCACGCCCTCCTGCGTGCCGTTGCACGACTGCACCATAGACGGCGTAATGCCCGAAACGCCAAAGCGACGCTCATAGTAATCGCACACGGCCTGCTTGAGTTCGGGCAGGTCGCGCAAGGCATACTTCCACATCTCGGGATCTTGGGCTGCCTGCGTGAGCGCCTCGACCACATGGTCATACGGCTTAAAGTCGGGCGTGCCCACGCTCATGTTGTAAATGGTCTTGCCCTGAGCCTTCAGCGCGAGAAGCTTGTTGTTGAGCGAGGCGAAGACCTCCGCGCCAAAGCGGTCGAGACGCTGCGATGCCTGCATGGTGCCACCTTTCGATATAAAAAACGCGGCGCTCCGACAAGAGCGCCGCGCGATACGGGCCATCAGATTGCAAAAGTGTAACGCTTGCAACCCCCGTATTGGTTCAATTTAGCCAACCTTAGTCAACTGGATTGAGCGCGTCGATCTGCGCAAGCCACAGACGCGAGCTAGCGTCACTCGGCATACGCCAATCGCCGCGCGGGCTGAGCGTCACCGAGCCCACCTTGGGACCATCGGGCAGGCAGCTGCGCTTAAACTGCTGGGCAAAGAAGCGACGGTAGAACGTACGTAGCCACGTGTGGACGGTCTCAGCGTCGTAGACGCCCTCGAAGCTCTTGAGCGCCATGCGGTAGATCTTGCCCGGCTCAAAGCCAAAACGCAGCAGATAGTAGAGGAAGTAGTCGTGCAGCTCGTACGGGCCCACCAAATCCTCGGTCTTCTGTGCAATCTCGCCGTCGCCCGTGGGCGGCAGAAGCTCGGGGGACACCGGCGTATCGAGGATATCGAGCAAGACCTCGGCAATGCGCCCGCCAAAGACATCGGCGGCATAGCGCACCAGATGGCGCACAAGCGTCTTGGGCACGCTCGCGTTGACGGCGTACATGCTCATGTGGTCGCCGTTATAGGTAGCCCAGCCGAGCGCCAGCTCCGACAGGTCGCCCGTGCCAATGACAAAACCGCCAGCCTGGTTGGCCAAATCCATCAGAATCTGCGTACGCTCGCGCGCCTGGCTGTTCTCGTAGGTCACGTCCTGCACGGTCGGATCATGCTCGATATCCTTAAAGTGCTGCTCCACGGCAGCATGGATCGAGACCTCGCGAAAGCTCACGCCTAGGTCGCGAGCGAGCGACTCGGCATTGGACTTGGTGCGGTGCGTCGTGCCAAAGCCGGGCATGGACACGGCCGTGATACCGGTGCGCGGCAGGCCCAAGGCGTCGAACGCACGCACGGTCACGAGGAGCGCCAGCGTGGAATCGAGGCCGCCCGAAAGGCCGATGACGGCCGCCTTGGTACCCGTGTGGGCAAGGCGGGTCTTGAGGCCCGCAGTCTGCAGATCGAGGATCGTCTCGCAGCGCTCGGCCAAGTCGCCATGGTCGGCCGGCACAAAGGGCGCGCGCGGGAAAACGCGGTCGATATCGCAGGCATCGCGCAGGACAGGTTCTTCGGCCAGCACGCCCTCAAACGAGAACTCGACGGTCACGGCCTCCGGCGCATCGTCCGAGCGCGTCCATGTCGTCGAGCGACGGCGCTCGGCAACCAACCGGTCAAGATCGACATCGGCCACCGCCATATCGCAGGTAAGCAGTTTAGTGGCGGCGAGCTTGGATCCGTTTTCGTAGATAAGGTTCTCGCCCGCAAAGACCATGTCGGTCGTGGACTCGCCCTCGCTCGCGTCTGCATAGGCATAGGCACAGTACAGGCGCGCGCTCTGATTGGAGATTAGGCTGCGGCGGTAATCTGCCTTACCGATAATCTCGTCCGAGGCCGACGGGTTGAGAATCACCGTCGCACCGGCAAGCGCCATCTCGGTCGAAGGGGGCGCCGGCACCCACAGGTCCTCGCAGACCTCAACGCCCAGCACCATATCCTCGGCACCCTCATCACAGCAGCGGTAGACAAGCCCCGAACCCAGCGGAACCGGACCCTGACCGGCAAATTCAACCCACACGGGATCCGCAGGCGACGGAGCAAACCAGCGACGCTCATAGAACTCGCCATAGTTGGGCAGATACTTCTTGGCCGTGAGGCCCAAAAGCTCGCCCGCGCAGCACACGGCGGCACAGTTGTAGATATTCTCGGCAACCGCAACGGGAAGACCGATGGTAAAGACGATCGGCAGCTCACGGGTTTCATCGAGGATATGCACCAGAGCAGCCTCGCAGGCATGCAGCAGTGTGCGATTATGGAACAGATCGGCCGCGGTATAGCCAGTCAGATTAAGCTCGGGCAACACCAACGCGCGAACGCCACGCCCGGCAGCATCGCGAACAGCCGCCAGCGCAACCTCGGCATTGCCCTCGACATCGGCCACGCGAATCCGCGGCGAGGCCGCCGCCACACGCAAAAAGCCATCAGACTGAGAAAGGTGAAGATTCATAAGAATGCTCCCGTGCGTAAACGCTATTCAACACAATTAGCAAGCCCTATTGTAGTTCAACCGCCGGGTGGAACCGCATCCCACCAACTTGGTGAGCAATTGATGAGTTGATGGTATCTGTTAAATGTCACGTACGATTCACATCTGGTGGGTACCCTGATGGCTACACGAAACGAAGCAGATTTACACCGGGAGGACCCCGTATGACAACCAAGTACACCGACGCGCCGCGCACGCGCGTCATGACGCCGGCATCGCTCAACAACGGCGTACACGAGAACCATTCCATTGGACAGACCATGGCCATCGCGCCCAAAAAGGGCCTGTTCGACGACATTTCCATTCCCCAGATCATCGCCGGCGCCGCAGCTGCCGCCACGAGCGTGGCGCTTGCTTCAAAGATCGGCATTGCCGGCTCGGTGATTGGTGCCGCTGTGAGCTCAGTCATCACTGTTGTGTCCTCGCAGGTCTATCGCCACTTTATCTCCGCCAGCGCCGAAGCAATCAAGGGCACGCACGCCGACGTCGACTACCCCGCCGGCGCCTATGAGCCCGTTGAGCCCAATGTCGAGGAGCACCTAGGTGGCGCCGCGACCACGCAGGAGATGCGCCAGGTTGCGGGACGCGCGACCACGGCGCGCGTCGCCCCCAACAGCCTGCGCGCCAAGGCGGCGGCAGAGCGCAGCCAGACACAAAAGAAGGTCATCGTCTTCTCGATCGCCATCGCCATCGTCGCGGTCATCGCCTGCGCCGGCGCCATCCTTATCACCACTGCCGGTGAGGGTCTGGGCGAGCGTCCCGAGCCAATCCTGTCGTCGCGCACGACCGAGAGCGATGCAAATGGCAACACTCAGCCGCAGGATCAGCAGGCACAGACGGACGACACGCAAGACAGTTCTACCTCTGCCAATTCGTCCTCGAACGCCCAAAACCAATCGCAGGGCACCGATTCCTCTACGGCCAACAGCAGCACGCCGTCCGGCACGACCGACTCAAGCCAAACGACTGACGGTTCGCAGCCGAGCACGGGCGGCCAGACGAGCGACACCACGTCGGGAACGGGCACAACAGACAGCAGCAACACCAACAGCTCGAACAGCTCGAGCGGAACCGCGTCCGGCACGGCATCTGACAACTCGAGCCAAGGCACGGCATCGGGCAACTAAGCACATTTGCCTCTCATAGATAACCGACCTGTATAACGGGCGCGAATCGACAGCGGTTCGCGCCCGTTTGCCTTGGGCGCCGCCATGGCGAACGCTATGCGATGGTAAGATGCTTTACATGTGTAAAGAGGAGATTTGCCATGAGCAAGACAATAGTTAGGCCCACGCTTTCGCTGGGCAACCACATCTATCTGTATCGCCTGCTACGCGATGCGATTGGATGCGGCAAGCAAACGTTTATGACGCAGGTCGAGGAGGCGCTCGCCGCAGGCGACATGACTGCTTATGACCTGGGCTTTGAGTCCACGCGCGAGCTGCTCGAGGAACTTAACGACTGCATTAAGCTGACCGTCTTTAAAGGCGGCCGCCTGTATGCCACCGTCATCGCCAACGAGGCCTGGGATGCTGCGCTTGCCAAGGGCGAGGACAAGCCCAAGACCGCCAAGGGCGCCAAGCAGTCCTACAAAAAGAAAAAGCGCGGTGAGAAGGACCTCAAGGCCGTGCGCCCCAAGCACGTTAAGCGTCCCGAGCCCGAAGCCATGGTTGAAGCCGCGCCGGAACCCGAGCCCGAGACAGAGATCGAAGTCGCTATTGAGGTAACGGCAGAAGCCGAAACCGAAATCGCCGCCACGACCGATTCCGAAGTCATATCCGAGCAGGAAGCCACTGTGGAGCTCAACGAAGCGCCCAAGTCGACAACCGAAGAAGCCGCTGACCAACCCGAGACGCCTGCGTTCCAAAACAGCGATGTCTTTGGCAACGAGACCGAGGACAATCAGCCCGACGAGTCCGCTGATCAAGACGCTACCGAGTCGGCGCCGGAGCCCGAGATGCCGCAGCCCGCCATCTCGCTCACGGTCGTCTATGACCCCGAGAACGCAAACGCCGGCATCACCACCATGGCATCCACGCCCATCGAGGCAAAGTCGAGCGTCGAGAATGAGAGCGCGACGCAGGTTGAGCTCGACACCGCGACCGCAGACGCACCCGCTATCGTCGAGCCTGCAGGTTCCGCGGCGATGCCGAAAGTGGGCACCGAATCAGTACTCGGCACCGAACCCGTGCCCGTCGTCGAGATGACGCCCGTCAATGAGCAGGCCTTCGCACCGGCGATGGTACCGGCCCCCGCACCCGTAGCGCCCGCCATCCCCGAGGACTTCCCCGTCGATTTCGCAACCGAGGTCTTCTGCCCCGGCCCGCTTCTGCACCAGCTGTCGACCTATCTCCCCTACGGCGCCGATACCCTCGGCATTGTCGGCGAGTACTACTGGATCGCCCGCGAGCGCGGTACCATCGAGGCCGCGCGAAACCGCGCAAGCTTCCCCCTGCGCTACACGCAGGCCGGCGAGCGCCGCGAGGTTGCCGTGCGCATCCGCCGCAATACCACCGGTGGCCTCGGATCCACCTGGGCCATCGATAAAGTCGAGCCTTCTACCAAGTAACAAAAAGGGACGATAACCCCAAGGTTATCGTCCCTTTCTCGTTAGGTCACCTGAGCTCGACTAATCGCGCGTCAACTTGCGGTGGATACGATGCGGCTGGGCTGCGTCCTCGCCAAGGCGCTCGATGCGGTTGGCCTGATAGGCCTCGAAGTTGCCCTCAAACCAATACCAGTTGCCCGGATTCTCGTCGGTGCCCTCCCACGCCAGAATGTGCGTGGCGACGCGGTCCAGGAACATACGGTCGTGGCTAATGACCACCGAGCAGCCCGGGAACTCGAGCAGCGCCGCTTCGAGCGAGGACAGCGTCTCGACGTCGAGGTCGTTCGTGGGCTCGTCGAGGAGCAGCAGGTTGCCGCCCTGCTTGAGCGTAAGCGCCAAGTTCAGACGGTTGCGCTCGCCACCGGAGAGTACACCGGCGCGCTTCTGCTGGTCCTGGCCTTTAAAGCCAAAGCTCGCCACATAAGCACGGCTCGGAACCTCGGTCTCACCGACCATCATGTGGTCCAGGCCATCCGAGACGACCTCCCACAGGTTCTTATCGGGGTCGATGCCGGAACGGTTCTGATCGACATAGGAGATCTTGACGGTCTCGCCCACCTCGAGCTCGCCCGAAGTCAGCGGCTCCAGGCCTACGATGGTCTTGAACAGCGTGGTCTTGCCCACACCGTTGGGGCCGATGACACCCACGATACCGTTGCGCGGCAGGGTGAACGATAGGTCGTCGATGAGCACACGGCCATCGAACTCCTTGTGCAGGTGATGGGCCTCGAGCACCTTGTTGCCCAGACGCGGGCCCACGGGGATGCGAATGTCGGTCCAGTCGAGCTTCTGGCTTGCGCGGGCCTCGGCCTCCATCTCCTCGTAACGAGCCAGACGGGCCTTGTTCTTGGCCTGGCGAGCCTTGGGCGAGCTGCGTACCCACTCGAGCTCGGCCTCCATGCGCTTGGCGAGCTTGGCGTCGCGGTTGCCCTGCGCCTCGATACGGGCGGCCTTGGTCTCCAGATACGTGGAGTAGTTGCCCTTGTAGGGATAAAGGTGGCCGCGGTCGACCTCGCAGATCCACTCGGCAACGTTATCCAGGAAGTAGCGATCGTGCGTGACGGCAAGCACCGCGCCCTGGTAGTTGTGCAGGAAGTGCTCGAGCCACAGGATCGATTCGGCGTCCAGGTGGTTCGTGGGCTCGTCGAGCAGCAGCAGGTCGGGAGCCTCGAGCAGCAGCTTGCACAGGGCCACGCGACGGCGCTCGCCGCCGGAAAGTACGTTGACCGGCATGTCGGAATCGGGCAGCTGCAGGGCGTCCATGGCCTGGCCGAGCTTGGAATCGATATCCCAGCCGTCGGCGGCGTCGATCTCGTCCTGGAGCTTTCCCATCTCGGCCATGAGGGCGTCCATGTCGCAATCCGGGTCGCACATCTCCTCGCCGATCTTGTTGAAGCGATCGACCTTGGCAATCATGTCGCCAAACGCCATGCGCACGTTCTCGATGACGGTCTTGTCATCGTCGAGCGGCGGCTCCTGCTGCAGGATGCCCACGGTGTAGCCGGGAGTGAGCCTGGCATCGCCGTTGGAGACCTCCTCGATGCCGGCCATAATCTTGAGCAGGGTCGACTTGCCCATACCGTTGGGGCCCACGACGCCGATCTTGGCACCGGGGTAGAAGCTCAGGGTCACGTCGTCAAGGATCACCTTGTCGCCATGGGCCTTGCGAGCCTGATACATCTGGTAGATAAACTCTGCCATTTGCCTGTTCTATCCTTTCTACCTGCTGTTTCCCTATTCTTGATTCGCTTTAGTGGAAACGAAATGAGGGAACCAGCTCTGAAACGTAACGAAAAAGGGGCATGGTTGCCCACACCCCCTAATACTACCTGGGAAAAGTCCCCCGGAACATACTATGAACTGCGTACGCTAGTTTTCCGCAACCTTAACGAGCGGCTCGCTGCGATTTGCGCCACAACAGATACGAGTAGACGTAAACGGCTCCAACCGAACCAAACGCCAGAGCCGCAATCACCGCGGCGACGACTTCACTCGAAAGCACGCTGCCTGCCACGCCCATCACAATCAGGCCAATACCCAGCACCATAAAGCCGGCGCCGCCAAAACGCTGCGTACGGCGCCAGTTCTCGGGATCGGCAAGCGCCCAGGGTGTCTTGATACCGAGCGTATAGTTCTGCTTCACACGCGGCAAGTAGTTGCCTACGCCGATGAACAGCAAACCGACAACACCGGAAATCAGCACGTTAACCGAACCGACCGCCGGCACTACGCCCCAGACCGTAAGCTCTCCCAGCCAGCTTATGGCGCACATGAACAAGGTAAAGGCGATTACGAAGCCCTGGTAGAACTTGCCCGAGGTTCGATATGCCTCACCTTTGGGGTCGATGCGCGGCACCATGCAGAACATTGCGAGAAGCGCCAGAGGCAGCACGCCGAGCGCGGAGGCCATCCAACTAGGACCCCAACCGTCGACGGCGCCGTTCGCGCCCCAGTGCGTGGGAATCTGTGCAGGCAGGCTCGGCATCACCATGAGGTGCGCTACAACATTAATAGCGCAGACCACAACAAGCATGGCCCACACGCGCGACGATACCCCCGTGGCGTGAATGCCCTTGTTTTCGTTATTCATCCTTATCACCTTCCGTGTTTGTAAAGCCCATAAACCAACCGATCAAGTCCTGCATGACGGTGGTGTTTAAGCTGTAAACGATGTTTTGGCCATGACGTTCGTCGGTCACCAACCCGGCGTTTTTGAGCGTCGCCAAGTGATGGCTCAGCGACGGCTTACTGATATCGAAATGCTCGGCAAGCTCCCCCGCCGTGCAATTGCCCTCGCGCAGCAACTCCAAAATGCGCCGTCGCGTTGGATCGGCAAGCGCCTTAAAACCCTCTCCCGGCATAAGACCTCCTCTCATCATCTCTCATGACGTGCACACTATACTCAATATTTAGATGTTTGTCTAACTATCTAATCGCAATGCTTCAACCCACATCAAAGCAAACGCCATCGCAACCTATGGGCGATTACCTATAATGGCGATAGCTAAAACACGACCTGCTTCCCCATCGGAGGATATTTATGACCGAAACCGCTGCCGCAGCCGCCATCGAGACACGCGACACCAAGCTCGAGATTATCATGGGCCGCGAGGCACTCGATAAGCTCGCCGATGCTACGGTGCTAGTGCTCGGCTGCGGAGGCGTGGGCTCCAACTGCTGCGAGGCACTCGCCCGCGGCGGCATCGGTCATTTCGTCATTCTGGATAAGGACATCATCGCGCCCAGCAATATCAATCGCCAGGCCATCGCCTTTCACAGCACCGTCGGCAAGCGCAAAGTCGACGTCATGGAGGCTATGATTCACGACATCAACCCTACCGCTACCGTCATCAAGCGCACCGAATACCTGCTGAGCGACAACATCGATGATTTCTTCGCGAGCGTTTTGGAGCAGACGGACGGCAAGCTCGACTACGTCGTCGACGCCATCGACACCATCTCGGCCAAGCTCACCATTGCCAAATATGCTCAGGACCACGACATTCGTTTGGTCAGCTCCATGGGCGGGGCCAACAAGCTCCATCCCGAGTGCCTCCGCTTTGCCGACATTTTCGATACGGTACGTGACCCCATGAGCCGCATCATGCGCAAAGAATGCAAGAAGCGCGGAATCAAGAGCCTGCATGTACTGTTTAGCTGCGAGGAATCGGTTAAGACACAGCCCCGCGACCCTTCCAACATCCACGAGCGCACCGAGCTGGGAACCGCCAGCTTTATGCCGCCCATCATGGGCCAGATGATTGCCGGCGAGGTTATCCGCCAGATCAGCGGCCGCGGCACTGAGCGCGTACGCTCCGATGGCCAACGTCTGGACTAGCGGAGCGCACCGAGATGGAGCCCCGGCTATTTGATGCACACTGCCATCTTGATTTAATGGCTCACCCGGACGCCGTTGCCGATGAGGCGACGGCGCTGGGCTTGGGTCTATTTGACTGCGGCGTCAATCCGCGCGACTTTTCGGCCGCAAACGAGCGCGCCTGTCGCCAACCAGGCATCATCGCCGGCGTTGGGCTTCACCCCTGGTGGCTCGCCGATGGCCACTGCGGTTTTGTCGAAGTCAATCTGCTTTGCGAAGTTGCTGCCCAAGAACGCTACATCGGCGAAGTCGGACTCGACTTTTCCGCGCGCTTTGCTGGAAGCGAGCCGCTACAAATACAGGCACTTAACCGGCTCTGCGATGCGCTCGTGCAGCATCCTCTTACCGGGCGCGTGATATCAATTCACGCCGTTCGTTCGGCAGGAGCCGTACTGGACGTCCTCGAATCGCATGGACTACTCATCCCAAACCCCGACTCCCCCGTTATCATCTTCCACTGGTTTAGCGGTACTTCGGACGAACTCGTCCGCGCGCGTAATGCGGGCTGTTATTTTTCCGTCAACGAACGCATGCTCGCATCTAAACGAGGACGCGAATACGTACGACAAATTCCACTCGATCGTTTACTGCTCGAGACCGATGCACCAGCGGAGGCAAACGCAGAAATAAGCGCACAGTCACTCATCAGATCGCTCGAAAGCGCCTCAGAACACGTCGCCTCGCTCAAAAAATGCGACGCAAAGCATATTGAGTCGGCGGTTTTAGCGAATGCACGCTCTGTTTTTAGCCTCCGCTAACCCCTGTGGTCAAAAAACGTCAAATATGAGTACTGCTAGCGAAATGGATACATTACTCTGAGCTTTCCGACCACCAGAATAATCTACGATTGTCCATTAACTTACACTTTTACAGTCACTCATCCTGCATTTTCGCAATCTTAAACCCCTCCAAACGCTCAAATCACGTCTGAAGGGGTCGATTTTGCTGCGACTAAATTAGTCACAGTACTCATATTTGGCTTTTTTTGACCACCGAGTCACGGGAAGGCACCAATACAGCTCCCCGGGACAGCTCGGCTATTCGACGATTGGTGCTCCGTGGCCCCAAGAACCTTCCATACCGCACACGGTCGAGGCAAACCCGGCAGCAAAGTCGAGCGCGCGTTCGATGGCCTCGGCGCCATCCTCACCACGCTTGGCGGAATCGAGATAGCACATCAAAAACGAGGTGAGGAACGAGTCGCCCGCCCCCATGGTGTCCTTCATGTCCGTTACCGGTTTAGCCAGCTGGCGGTAATAGCGCTCGCCGTCGTAAGCAATGCAGCCCTCGGCGCCCGCCGTAGCCGACACAAAACGCGGACCCAGGCCCTTCACCCATGCCAGACGTTCGCGAATCTCGTCCTCACTCGCGGCATCCGCCGCACTAAAGAAAGCGAAATCGACGTAGGGCGCAATCTGCTCGTAGTACTCGTCGGTGGAGTCGTCCGAAAAGTCAAAAGAGACCGTGACGCCCGCAGCCTTCAACTTGGGCAGCTCGCGCTCGGTGAAGCAATAGTTGCCCGAATGAACCACATCGAACTGCTTCATGTACGCAAGGTCAAAGCGATCGAGGACATAGCGCGCATCGCCACGGATACCGCCCTCGTTGGAGCCAAGGAAGACACGGTCACCGTCAACGACGGTCACGCGAGCCGCTCCGTTCTCGCCAATCATCTGCTCGCACTTGTCAAGCTCGATACCCTCATCCTCGAGGCTTGCAATGACATGCTCGGCAGCGGCATCATTGCCAAAAATGCCCATGTATGCGGAGCGTGCGGCACCGCATTTCTTGGCATAAACGGCGAAGTT
Organism: Collinsella sp. CLA-ER-H6; assembly: GCF_040092305.1. NCBI lineage: Bacteria > Bacillati > Actinomycetota > Coriobacteriia > Coriobacteriales > Coriobacteriaceae > Collinsella > Collinsella sp. CLA-ER-H6. The sequence continues at coordinate 56,492 of NZ_JBBNLS010000010.1, read as the reverse complement.
CACCGCATTGCCGCCGGGATACATGGTGTGGATATGCTCGTAGCGATCGACGACGTTGTCGCCAAATCCGAGCGCATTAACGTTAAATGCCATGGCCTTTGTCCCTTCTAGTACTCGACAACACCCATATAGCGACGGAAATCGGGGTCGTGATCAAACACCTTGCCGCGTGCAGCACGCAGCTCGCAGTTCATGGCGTAGAACAGCACCGGGTCCAGATAGGCACGGACGCTCGCCGGCACGGCTTCCATACCGTACTCCTTGGCATCGAGCACCATCAGCGTATCGGTATGCGTCTTAAGGAACGCCAGGGCGCGCTCGTCCATAGCACGGCACTCGCTGGAGCCCATCTGCAGGAAGTAAAAAACGCCATCCTGAGTAGCCTCGAAGGGGCCATGGAAGTACTCGGCAGAGTGGATGTAGCTGCAGTGCTGCCACTGCATCTCCATAAGAGAGCAGATAGCGAAACCGTAGGTCTGGCTAAAGTTGGGACCGCTGCCCAGAATATAGAAGAACTCGTGCTCCTGGCAAAGCTTGGCAAAGCGATCGCCCAGCTCGGCATTTACCTTCTCGCGTGCCGGGGGAAGAATCTTATCCATCTCGGCGATACCGGCATACATATCGGCAAGATCGGCGTAACCCTCCTGCTGATCGAGCAGCTCTGCCGCAAGCGACAGCGAAATGCCAGCGGGGACCTCGGCCTGCGGCACGCCCTCGCCCCACGGGTAGACCCACGTGGTCCATTTACCGGTGTCGATCTTAGATCCAGCGTTGTCGGTCTGGGCGATCACCGTAGCGCCGGCAGCAAGGGCAATCTCGCAGCCCTCGACGACCTCAGGGGTGTTGCCACTGTGGCTACAAGCGATGACCAGGGACTTCTCGCCCAGACGACGCGGACGCATGATATCGAACTCGCGAGCCGTATAGATATACGAAGTGAAGGTGGTTGCCTCGCGCTGCAGAAGCTCATGGGCCGGGATCAAATCGATCATGGAGCCACCGCAAGCAATCCAGTAGACGCTGTCGAACTTGCCCTTCTCGGCAATTGCCTCTTTGATCAGATCGTGTGCGTTCATATCCAGTTCCTTTCTTGTTTGGCCGCAATCAATGACGTTGGCTGCGTGGCCGATAGTTGTTTTAGTCAATCAGATATTTCTCGAATGCGGCCATGTTCTTGGCATCTGCCGCCGCCGGATCATCGTAGTAACGACCGTCCGTGATTTCCTGGCCCAGCATGCCGTCGAAACCATGGGCGTTGAGCGTGGCGACGAAGGCGTCCATATCGTGCTTGCCATCGCCCCACACCAGATGGCCATACGGGTCACCGTCGATAAAGTGCATCTCGTGAATTGCCCCATCACCAAAGGCGGCAAACCAGTCCTCGAGCGTCTCGCCTGCAACGCCCATCGCGGTTGTATCAACCATGGGCTGTAAGTACGGGCTCGCGACCTCGTCAATCATGCGCTTCGCATCGGAAACCGTCGTCACAAGGTTGCTCTCCTCGGGACGCAGACTTTCCATCGTAAGCACCAGACCGTGCTCGCCGGCATACTCCGCCAGAATGGACAAGTGCTCGCGGCTGCGCTTCCAGGCTTCCTCGCGGTCCTCGTCCCAGTCGCCCCAGCCCGAGTTGACGGACATACGGTCGCACCCAAGTACCTCGGCAAGCTCAATGCCGTGCTTAAAGTACGCCAGGCTGCGCTGTTCATGCAGCGGTTTGCGTGCGCAGTACTGCCAAGGATAGACAACGTTCTCGGGGCACAGAGTACGATACCTAAGCCCACGGTCTGCAGCCTTTTTCGCCAGGACCTCAGCCTCAAAGTAGCCCGTGTGGTCGAGCGTCACATGCGGCTCTGCACACCACAGCTCAATGGACTCAAAGCCCAAACGCTGCTGCACATCAAGGAAGTAATCGAGCGACCACATGATGTAGTGGATATTCATGCCCGCAATCTGCTCGCGGCGCAGCGTCGGTTTGGATTCAGACATCTTATGCCTCCTTATTTCGATCGAACACGATTTGTCCGTCCGACATCGTCATATCAACCGCAAGATCGCGTGCGTCGCGATAATCGAGGTCGAACACATCCCGATCGAGCACGCAGATATCGGCAAGCTTGCCAACCTCAAGCGTACCCAGCTCGTCCTCGCGCATCAGATCGTACGCGCCCCCGGCAGTCCAAGCGCGCAAGAGCTCGACAAGCGTCAGCGTGTTGACCTCATTCACGGGCAGTCCGTCGGCGAAGAATCCGCCGCACGCGCTGTAGATTGACTCGCCCAGGCTCGGAATCAGCAGCGGCAAATCCGTGCCGCAGCACACTGTGCATCCGGAATCTTCCATGCCGCGGCGATTCCAGCTGTGCAAAAGTCGCGTCTCGCCAATTTGTCGACGCATCATCGACAGGCAATCCTCGCGCCGGTCCAGCGTCAGAATCTGCGGATAGACCTCGCAAATTCCACCTAACTTGCCAAACTCGACAAGGTCGGTCGGGTCAGAGTTCTCGAGATCGGTAATCGCATGGCGGCGAAGCATCCGTCCATGCTCGTCTCGAGGCAGCGAGGCATAGAGCGCCACGGTGCGACGAACGGCGCCATCGCCCTGGCAATGCAAGGAATATCGGAAGCCGTCAGCATCAATTGCACGCAGCTCGTTCTCAATCAGATCCCACTCTGGCTCCTCGACGACCGTCTTGCCGGCAGCGCCCGCATCGGCCGAGTCCTCATAGGGGTCTATCATCTCGGCAAGCCCCGCCCATACGCCGCGATCGGTCATACGGTTGAAGCCAGAAAAACGAACGAACGGTCCCCGGAAGCGCTCTCGCGCCTCGCGGGCATATGCCAGATTTGCACCGGCGCCCACCGGCTGCGACATCATAGAGACGCGAACCGTCAGCTCACCAGATTCCTCACGGCGAGCCATTTCGTCGGCAAAGCCGTAGTAGTCATCAAACGCCATCTCCTTGATGGCGGTAACGCCACGCTCGTTAAGCATGCTCATGTAGTCCGAATACCCGGCACGCACCTCGGGCAGCGCGAGGAAATCGCTCATCATGCGCCAGATCTTCTCGGCATAGCACGCCTGGGGTGTAAAGCCGTATCGCGCACTGGCGGCAGCATTGAGAACGCAGGTCTCCGCTCCCGGTGTAAAGCAGACGACAGGGATATCGCCAAAACAATCGTCAAACACAGCTGCCGTATTTGCGTTCTCGGCATCCGATGCCAACGTTTCGGGTAGGTTGTGGCCAAAAACCGCCGCGCAATCCGGATGATCTTCTTTCCACGCACGCAAGAGCGACACAGCCTCTTTGGCATCAGCGATGCCGGACAGATCAGAACCCAACGTCCGCAGCGCCCAACCTGTATAGAAGGTATGCACATCGATCAGGCCAGGCATGACAGTGCGGTCGCCCAGGTCAACTACCTCGTCCGCCTGGGTCAAATACGAAGCTACCTCACACTTGGTGCCAACAGCCTCAATTCGATTGCCACGGACCGCTACGAAACCTTCAAACGGCAGGTCCCCCGTACCGGTAAAGACGCTCTTAGACGTCAGGACCGTCAAACGATCAGACATCACAACCACCTACACCGGAAGCATGCCAGAGATTGCCGTTACAATCACGCCAAAGACGACCATGAAAATGAAGAACTTCCAAATGGTCTTCCACCATTGGCCAAACGAAATCCTAGCCACGGCAAGACCGGCGACCGTCATGCCCGCCACGGGGCTGATGGTGTTGATGGTCTGGTTGGCAAACTGGAGCGCGGTGACGGCTGCCTCGGGATTGAGGCCCATGAGCTCGGTCAGGGGGCCCATAACGGGCATGGTGAGCGCCGCCAGGCCAGAACTCGAGGGAACCAGCAAAGAGAGCAGGCCAAGGACGATATACATAAACGTGGTGTAGACGGCGGCGGGTGCACCGGCGAGCGCGGTAGCGAGCGCCTGGAGGATGGTGTCGATGATCATGCCGCCCTCGGCGATGACCAGAATACCGCGAGCGATACCGATAACGATGGCAGCGTACGCAAAGTCGGCGAGACCCTTAACGAACTCCTCTGCGATTGTCTGCTGGTCAAGACCGCCCAGGATACCGGCAAGCAAGCCCATGCCAAGGAACACGGCGGAAATCTCATTCATGTACCAGCCCTGGGTAACAAGACCCCAGACGATAATGCCCATACCGCAAGCAAAATCGATGAGCACGAGCTTCTGACGGATAGTGAACTCTTCCTCGATGGAGGCATCGGTCACGGAAAACTCAATACGCTTGAGCTTATCGTCTTCGTACACAATGGACGACTCGGGGTTTTTCTTGACGCGCATGGCGTAGCGCATGGCCCATGCGATACCGACGGCAGTGAAGATAACCCAAGAAACGGCGCGCAGCCACAGTTGCGGATTACCCTCGATGCCAATGATGCCTTGGGCGATCAAAACATTAAACGGGTCGATGGTCGAAGCACAATATCCCAGGTTAGGACCAAGGAAGCAGATGATGAATGCCGTCATCGAGTCATAACCGATACCCATCATGATGGGAATGAAGATGGCATAGAACGGCAGGGCTTCCTCAGACATACCAAACGTAGTGCCGCAAATGGACAGCAATGTCATCGTGATGGGAATGATGAGGATGTCCTTGTTCTTGAGCTTTTTAATCACACGGCTCATGCCGGCATTCAAAGCGTTGGTCTTGGTGATGATCGCGAACGATCCGCCAATCAATAAGACGAACGCAACGACGTCGGCAGCCTCCTGGATGCCCTTGGTGGGCGCTTGCAGAACCGCGAAGATATCCTGGCCCAGATTGATGGTCTCGCCGGTCTCGGAATCGGTGTAGTTCTTATCGACCTGTTCATAGGTTCCAGCAACGGCGACTTCACGCTCGCCCGCCGCTGTCGAAATCGTCTTGCGCTGATACTGACCAGAGGGAACGATCCAAGTCAGGACCGCAAAGACAACGATCAGCAAGAACATGATCGTATAGACATGCGGTAATTTGAACTTAAAACGTCTGTTTGTCTTCTTCGCCTTCGTATCTGACATAGATACCTCCAAAGAACTCGAGACTGCATCGCATCTCGCTTCAACGTTTGCACAATGCAAACGTTCTATGACGTTCCATAGATTACCAGCAGCTTTTTCCTTCATCAAGATAATTTCAAACTGATTGCCGCAACGCGGTTGAACGGTTGCGTTTGCGCCGTGAACGGTATGGAAACGCCCGGTGAGATGATCCACCGGGCGTTTCCATTCGCAATGTCCTAGATGTCAAAAACGTAGCGAGACCCAACGATCCGCTGACGACCGATGATAAACGGCCGCCGCTGCTCATCGAAAAAGAAGGCTTCCATATAAAACAAGGGCTCGCCAACGGGAACTGCCAACAGTCGAGCGACCTCGGGCGACGCGCACGCGATCTCGAGCGTGCACGGGTCGGTAAACGCGGGCGTGCGGCCCGTCCGGTTGCGCACGAACTCAAAAATGGATTGGTTAGATAGAGGTGCCGTTGATAGATAGGCGTTGTCCTCGTAAACATATATGTTGTTCTCGAGCATGACAGGGACGCCATCGGCAGTGCGCACGCGCTCAACGCAAATCAAGTCAGTTCCAACGGAAACACCAAAGAACTGTGCTTCGGTGGAATCCGCCGGCAGTATCTTTCTCGAAATGACACACGCCCCCGGTTCCACTCCGTTAACGCGACATGCGTCCGAAAAACTCTGGACGTCATCCTTCTGGCGAATCTTGCGCTTAAGCTTGGGGGCATTGACAAACGTGCCTTTCCCCTGCCGCTTCGTTAGATAGCCCTGCTGGACGAGCTCCTCAATAGCGCGTCGCACGGTAACGCGGCCAACTTTATAGCTCTCAGCCAATTCGAATTCGTTGGGTATCCGCGCGCCCGCCTTGTAGGCGCCGGAGTTGATTTCGTTTTTGATGATATCAATAACCTGTTGGTACAGCGGTATCGCTGCTTTACCGTCAGTTGGCCCTTCAGTCGGTGGCATATACCCTCTCCCAGCACAATTAATTCTAAAACGGGCTTAAGGGCATTCAACAAGCCCTTAAGCCCGCATTAGCTTAAAGTATGCTAGGTGTCGCACCAAAATGTTGGCTATTTACTCATCAGACCCGAAAAACGCGCAACTACCGCGCTCCTAAGAAAGCGTGAGCAGCTCCGGCAGCTGGTCGATAATCTTGTCCGCGGCATCCTGACTAAAGCCAAAGCGCTCCTCGCGCTTGGCAATGACTGTCAGGCCGGCTCGCTTGCCGGCAGTGATGCCAGGCACCGAATCCTCAACGCAGCAGCAGCGATTCGCGGGCAGCCCCAGCAGGTCCAGCGCATGCAGGTAGATGTCGGGCTCGGGCTTGCTCTCCTTAAACTGCTCGCCGCTCACCACATACTCAAAGGCATCCGACAGCCCGCACGCATTGAGCACTTCCTCGATGCTATCCATGGGAGACGAGCTGGCAAGCGCCACGCGAACGCCACGGCGCGGCAGCTCTCGAATCGTATCCACGGCGCCTGGGTTAATCAAAGCCTGATAGTCGCGCGGACGCTTATGCGCCCACTCGTCCCAACGGATCAACGCTTCCTCGCCAGTTAAATGCCCCTTCCCGGCGCGCTCAAACCAATCGACCAGCATACGCAGGAAGAACTGATGCGAGGTACCAACCTGCCCGTTCAACTCCTCTTGAGTCAGGTTAAGCCCAAGCTCCTTGGCAAACGCGGCAGTCTCGCCCAGGTAGTAATACTCGGTATCGACAATGACGCCGTCCATGTCAAAGATAACGGCGTCGAACGGAAATGCGGACACGGCACCCTCCCTAACAAAAGGGCGCCCGCAAGCGGACGCCCGAGCCATGCACTATCGGCGATTCTAACCCAGCAGCTTATCCAGCGCCACCGCAATACCATCTTCGTTGTTATTGGCGGTCACCATCTGGGCCACAGCCTTAACCTCATCGACGGCGTTGCCCATGGCAACACCGGTGCCGGCCCACTCAATCATGGACTTGTCGTTCTGGCCGTCACCAAACGATACGACCTCGTTGGCATCGATGCCGAGCTTGGGCAGGGCACCCTCGAGCGCGCGGGCCTTGTCGATACCGGGCGCCGTGTACTCAAAATACCAGTCGGCCGTAAACATGCCCGAAAGCGTCTGCTTAAAGGGCGCATACATCTCCTCGTAATGCGCCTGCAGGTAGGCCGGATCGCCCGCCGTCAGCAGCTTGTCCACGGGATAAGCGTCCACAACCTCATGCAAGCTCTCGACCTCGCGGATCTTAAGATCGCACGCATCGCGCTCATACTTGACGATATTCTTCTGCGAGCCGTCAGGCAGCGTGATCATGCAATGGTACGAATCCTCGACGTGCAGATCGCGACCGAGCGAAATCATAGGGATCACGTCAAAATTACGCAGGTGATCAATCAGGCGATGCAGCTCGTCAGCCGGCATGGCCTGGTCAAAAAGGACCTCATCGGTCTGAGCGTCGACCACATGCGCGCCATTAAAGGCGACTAGCAGACCGTCATGGTTTTGGAGGTCGAGCTCCTGCGCCAAGGCGTGCAGCCCCCATGCGGGACGGCCCGAAGCCAAAATGAGCTTAATGCCCGACTCCTGCGCCGCGAGCAGCTTCTCGCGCGTACGCGGGCTAATCACTTTCTGGTCGTTGGTGAGCGTACCGTCGATATCCATTGCGATGGCTTTGATTGCCATATGTGCCTCCTTGCATCGTTTTTATCGCGCACTATCTTATCCGAGCCGGGGCACGTTCGCACAGCGCGCGCATGACGGTTGCAAAACCACCCCATTTGAAACAAAGGCAAAAAAGTACTTGCAAAGACGCGTTCCGACATATAAGTTGATAAAAGACCGCCGTTGCGGTATTAAGTAGATCGAGCATATGAAGTTTGAGTTTCAGCGTGTAAGAGAAAGAAGATCGGCAAAGTACAACCCCAAACGCAATGACAACTTAATGAGGTAACTGCCACATGTGAGGCACCCAGGGCATTGCTGTCTCGATTTTGAGCACGATGCCTTCCGCCTTGCATGGGCCGTTCCATCCCGCCCCTGCAGCAACTGCCTCACGGGCTCATTGAAAACCGCATAGCACCCCAACGTCAGCACATCACCCACGGCAAGCACATCACTCACGACAACCAACACATCAACAAACAGCACGAACATCAACCGATTGGAGAAGCTATGACAAACCACCACGCTGAAGACGGCGATAAGAAAAGCATTCTGGATGCCCGCATTGAGCGAGCATATGCAAACGAATATGACGCCGCCTTTGCCGCCGCGACCATCAAGAACTACGCGTCGCTACCGCTCGCGACGATCTTGGCCGGCAAGCCTCAACTGCTGAAGCGCTGCACAAAGATCATGGGCGACCCCGACATTCGCAAGCTGACAGACCCCTATGCCCCAAAACGCGACAACGATTCGTACGTTCTTACCGTAGGCTGCCTAGCCCATATGCTTACGGCGCTCGACACGAAACTCAAGCTCGAATGGGAACCCGACGAGCGTCATGAGCTCGAAAGCAAGCGGAACACCCTGCGCACCGCACTGTTCCTTCCGTTGGACGGCCTCAAGCGCTGCAACGTCGAGCTCAATACACAGGCGCGGCAAAAGCCCGGAACCACGGGGCAGAAAACTCCAAGACCCCATGCGGCCATCGTCGACCGCAACCGATATAACCGCATGACCGCGCACTTTTCCGCCGAGGGAGCAGCCATAAGGACGCTGATCGATCTGCTGTGCCTCCTGAGCATCAACGAGCTATTTGAGGGCTATCTCGCCCTTGTTCCCGCGACGGCACCCAAGTTGGTAGCAAAGATCATCGAGACCTGCAGACGCCAGTTTGAGCGCCATCGCACTGGCAGCGAGATGAACGCCAGCATCGCGCAGTACTACGCGGCTCATTACAAAAATGACGGATGTGCCCCTGTCGAGCATCAGCTGCGGCTCGCCTACACCACGCCCGCCGCAACGCTCCATCGCTTTGGAGCCCTTGGCGCTTGCGAGCCGCACGAACAGGCAGCCTGCCCCACAACCGAGCTCGATCTCAGGCTCGGACGAACCCTGTAGCCCGCCAGCCCCTCCGCGGGCAACAATCCTATTCCACAACACAACCAACAGAAAGGAGTCCTCATGGACACCAATCATTCCCCCATCATCAGCCCCCTCACCATGCGTGAATCCGCCCGAGGTATCACGCTCACCAGCATTTACGATGAGATGCTCGCCCGTCGCGAGCTCTCCGTCATGGGAAACATCGAAACCCCGATGGCCCACGACCTATGCCAGCAGATCCGCCTGCTCGATGCCACCGACCCCAGCCGCCCCATCACCATATTTGTCGCCAGCGCCGGCGGAAGCGTGCGATCGGGTCTTGCGATCTATGACGCCATGCGCCTCGCATCGTGCCCCATCCGCACCGTCTGCCTGGAATTCGCCGCGTCCATGGGCGCTGTGATCTTTATGGGCGGCGACGATCGCCGTATGGCGCCCCATGCAGAGCTCATGATTCACGACCCGCTGATCCCCCAGGGGGCAGGCGGCTCGGCACTTGCGCTGCAGGAAACCAGCCGGCGTCTCATGCAGACCCGCAAGACCCTCACGCAAATCCTCTCGGACCGCAGCGGCCTCACGCCCAAGCGCATCCAGTCCCTCACTGCAAAAGACACCTACCTTTCGGCCGAGCGCGCCGTCGAGCTCGGCTTTGCCCACGAAATCCTCTCGACCACCAAGGAGGTCGCCCATGTCTAACCTCGCCAGCCGCCTCGCCGCATCTGAGTCCGCATCGTCCACCATCCTCGCCAAGGATCGAACGCTTTCCTGCGACACCCGCCAAACGGGACTCAACAACAATGCACTTGTGATCGGCCCCTCGGGAGCCGGCAAGACCCGAAACGTCCTCAAGCCCAACCTGCTGCAAATGAACGCAAGCTACATCGTGCTCGACACCAAAGGCACGCTCTGTCGCGAAGTGGGACCCGTGCTGGCAGCCCACGGTTACCGCGTGCAATGTCTCAACTTCGCCGACCTCAACACCGTCCCGGCCCTTGCGCCCGGCATCGAGCGCTGCGGCTACAACCCCCTGAGGCACATTCGCCGCAAGGCGGACGGCAGGCCCAACCAGCAGGACATCCTCTCGGTGGCAAAGGCCATCTGCCCCATCGAGGACAACAACCAGCCTTTTTGGGATCATGCGGCGGCAAACCTGCTGTCGTGTCTTATCGCCTACGTCACCGAACAGCTACCCGCCGACGAGCAGACGATCAGCTCGGTCATCAAGCTGATCGAGCACCTGCAGGACGGTGCCACGGGTCGATTGTTTGACGACCTGATCACGATCGACCCCCAAAGCTATGCCCTCTCGCTATGGCGGCGCTACGCCATTACGCAAAATGCCGAGCGCATGCACGCGAGCATCGTCGGCATCCTTGCCGAAAAGGTCATGTGTCTGGGATTCGACGGTGCAGCACAGCTCTATCGTGAGTGCCATCAGGTGGACTTCGCTTCCATGGGACACACCCCCTGCGCCCTATTTGTAACCGTGAGCGATATTGACCGCAATCTCGATCCGCTGACCGGCCTCTTTATTTCGCAGGCGTTTATGGGCCTCATTCGTGAGGCCGATAGGCAGCCCGACGGCAGCCTGCCCGTGCCCGTGCGCTTTATGCTCGATGACTTCGCAAATCTGCAGATCCCCCAGATCGACAACGTGCTCTCGATTATCCGAAGCCGCAACATCTGGGCAACGCTGCTGCTGCAGTCGACCAACCAGCTCGATGCGCTCTATGGCGAGGCGCGCGCACGCTCCATCATGGGCAACTGCGACACGCATCTGGTGCTGGCGTTCCAGGATCCCGAGAGTGCCCGGGTATTTTCCGACCGCGCCGACGCGCTGCTCAGCACGCTCATGGCGACGCCGATCGATCGCTCGTGGCTCTTTGTACGCGGTCGCACTCCCGAACAGGTCGAGCGCTTTAGGCTCGAAGACCATCCGCTCTATGGGGAGCTGCCCGAGGCGCAGCGAGGCCATGCGGAGGCCAAGATCTAGGCGCAGGGTTCTCGCAGCGCGCGGCGCCCCGGCGATGTTCCACAAAGGCCGTGCGCCCCGGGACCACGGCAAAGCAAAGGGGCCCGCATCCGATAGGATACGGGCCCCTGACTATAAGGCGCGATGCGTTAACAGCAGCGGCTACTTACGGTGAGCGCGATAGAACTCGATAAGCGCCTGGGTCGAAGCGTCCTGCTCGGCCTTGGCGGCGTCGTCGTGGAAGGCCGGGGTAATCTGCTTGGCAAGCTGCTTGCCCAGCTCAACGCCCCACTGGTCGTAGGAGTCGATGCCCCAGACCGTGCCCTCGACAAACGTGATGTGCTCGTACAGTGCGATGAGCTCGCCGAGTGCGAACGGGGTCAGCGTGTCGCCAAAGATCGAGGTCGTCGGACGGTTACCCTCAAAGCAGCGGGCCGGGACGATCTGCTCGGGCGTGCCCTCGGCACGAACCTCATCGGCCGTCTTACCAAAGGCGAGCGCCTTGGTCTGGGCCAGGAAGTTGCCCAGGAACAGCTCGTGGACATCCTGGCCGCTGTCGGTCGCAGGGTTGGCAGTGTTGGCGAAAGCGATAAAGTCGGCCGGGACCACCACAGTGCCCTGGTGCAGCAGCTGATAGAAGGCATGCTGGCCGTTGGTGCCGGGCTCGCCCCAGAAGATCTCACCGGTATCGGAGGTCACAGCGCTGCCGTCCCAGCGGACGTGCTTGCCGTTGGACTCCATGGTGAGCTGCTGCAGGTAGGCCGGGAAGCGGTGCAGATACTGGCAGTACGGAAGCACGGCGTGGCTCTTGGAACCGAAGAAGTTGACGTACCAGACATTGAGCAGGCCCATCAGCGCGACGGCGTTGTTCTCGAGCGGCGTGTTGCAGAAGTACTCGTCGATGGCGTGGAAGCCTTCGAGGAACTGCTGGAAGCGCTCGGGGCCGAGCACGACGATCAGCGACAGGCCCACGGCGGAGTCGACGGAGTAGCGGCCGCCGACCCAGTTCCAGAAGCCGAAGGCGTTGGCGGGGTCGATACCGAAGGCCTCGACCTTCTCGAGTGCGGTGGAAACGGCGACGAAGTGCTTTGCCACGGCCTCGGCGTTCTGCTCATCGGAGCCGTCGATGGCGCCCTGAGCCTTGAGCTGCTCGAGCATCCAGGTCTTGACCTCGCGGGCGTTGGTGAGGGTCTCGAGCGTGGTGAAGGTCTTGGAGACGATGATTACGAGCGTGGTCTCGGGATCCAGGCCCTTGAGCTTCTCGGCCTGGTCGTTGGGGTCGATGTTGGAGATGTAGCGGCAGTCGATACCGGCGTCGGCATAGGGACGCAGAGCCTCGTAGGCCATGACCGGGCCCAGGTCGGAGCCGCCGATGCCGATGGACACCAGATGCTCGATCTTCTTGCCGGTAACGCCCTTCCACTCACCGGAGCGCACGCGCTCGGCGAAGGCATACATGCGGTCGAGGACCTCGTGCACGTCGGCGACGACGTCCTGGCCGTCGACGATGAGCTGGCCCTTCTCGCTTGCCGGGCGGCGCAGCGCGGTGTGCAGGACAGCGCGGTCCTCGGTAGTGTTGATGTGCTCGCCAGAGAACATGGCGTCGCGGCGCTCCTCGAGCTTCACCTCGCGGGCAAGATCGCACAGCAGCTTGACGGTCTCATCGGTCACCAGGTTCTTCGACAGATCGAAGTGCAGGTCACCGGCGTCAAAGCTCAGCTTGTTCACGCGGTCGGCGTCAGCAGCGAACCAGGCCTTGAGGTCGATACCTTCGGCCTCGAGCTTCTCCTGATGAGCCTCGAGCGCCTTCCAAGCGGCAGTCGACGTAGCATCGATAGGTGCGGCAACAGTTGCCATAGAGTCCTCCTCAGCATACGGGCGCACGCCTCCATGCGCCCGGACATTCAGATGCCACTATTCTAGCGCAGGTCAAGACTACAATCAGCGAGCGTTGCCAATCGGCCCCCAAACGGCAACCGATCAAAAAGGGACAGGCTTATTTTGGCAGGTCAAACGCTTTACCAACCAAAAATAACCCGTCCTTTTATGGCAAATATTAGGCCGCGGCGCAGACGCTGCCGAGTAACTCACGCAGAGGAGACCCGATGCCCTCCAGCAGATCGGGCGCGATAATGGCAAAAACGGGAACCTCGCCGGTGCCCACGACAGCAGGCACCTTGCCCTCCGAGACAATGCATCCATAAGGCACAAAGCCGTCTTCGCCGGCATCGAGCGCCGCCATGCGACGCGCGAGCTCGCGCGCAAAGCCGGCAGTATCGGCATCGCCAATCGCCAGGACAAAGTCCACGCCTTCGTCGGTCGCCAGGGCCACGGCTTCGTCGATCAGTTCGTCTCCCCCGTCGCCCCCAACCGAGCCGCAGCGGAAAAGCACACGCTCGAGTAGGGCTCGATCAAGCGAGCCAAGTGCCGCCGAGACAAGCTCATCGCGCGTATGCTTGTCACCGCCCAACACGACCAGCGCCTTGGTGCCACCGTAGTGAGCGACCAATCGTCCGCACCAGCGAGCCACGTCTCCATCCGCAACAAGGCGCGTCGGCATACCAAACCCATAATTGACCATCTTTCCCACAACCCTTCCGTGCGCGTAGGCGGTATCAATCGTTAGGCTCATGCTACGAAGCGAGGTTTTCCGAGCTGTTTCGCACTCTTTAGAGCTGCGTTAAAACCAGATCCAACCGCACGACCATACCTACCAAAACAAACCAGTCCCTTTTTGACAGGTTTTGACGACGTCCGGACGAGCGGGTATTATCGAACAGATATTCGATAAGAACATGTGTTTGATGGGAGGACGCGTGGGGCACGAGCGTCACACCTATATCTGCATCGACCTCAAGACGTTTTACGCTAGCGTCGAGTGCGTCGACCGCGGACTCAACCCGCTCACCACCAACCTGGTCGTTGCCGACGAATCGCGCGGGCGCACGACCATCTGCCTCGCCATCACACAGGCCATGAAGGACTTAGGGATTCACAATCGCTGCCGTCTGTTTGAGATTCCCGACGGCATCGACTACATCAAAGCCGTACCGCGCATGCAGCACTACATGGAAGTGTCGGCGCAAATCTACGGCATCTATCTGGAATACGTGAGCCCGCAAGACATTCACGTCTATTCAATCGACGAATGCTTTATCGACGTGACGCCCTATCTAGACCTCTACCATACCAATGCCAAAGGCTTTGCCTGCATGTTGCGCGATGAGGTCCTCGCGCGCACCGGCATCACGGCAACGGTCGGCATCGGCCCCAACCTATTCCAGGCCAAGGTAGCGCTCGATATCACCGCCAAGCACGTACCCAGCCGCATCGGCATACTCGACGACGAGACCTTTCGCAAAGAGATCTGGCCCCATCGTCCCATCACCGATATCTGGGGCATCGGCCCCGGCGTGGCAGCACGACTCGAAAAGTATGGCGTCTACGACCTGATGGGCGTCGCCGCGCTCGACGAGAACCTGCTCTACGACGAGCTCGGCGTCAATGCCGAATATCTCATCGACCACGCCTTTGGGCGCGAGCCGACAACCATCGCCGATATCCAAGCCTATCGCCCGCAAGCAACTTCGACCACCACAGGACAGGTGCTCTCGAAGGGTTATGCCTACGAGCAGGCCTACACCGTCTTGCGCGAGATGGTCGACAACGCCGTGTTGGACTTGGTCGATAAGCACGTGGTCTGCGACAGTATCTCGCTCTTTGTGGGCTACGCGAGCGAGCGCGCTGACATACGCAGGCTTGATGCCAGCGGTACTGCACAATATGTGGACGGATGCGGACACCTGCGCTCGAGTACGTCGAGCATCGAACCCACCGCAACCGCCGGCCCCGAGCTCGCGCCCCGTGCTCCCAAGCCCGTCCAGCGCGATGACGAACGGCACCGCCTGGTGCGCGAAGCACAGGCAATCGACGGCATCTTTGTGGGAGAGCACGGCGGCAAACCGCGTGGTGGCTATGCTGCGCTGTTCGCACATTCCAATGCATCCCGCAAGCTGCCCGAGCGCACCAATTCGTTTAAGAAGATCATGGGCTATTTCGATGAGCTCTGGGCGCAGACTGTCGATCCCAAACGACCGGTCAAGCGCATCAACCTGGGATTTGGCAACCTCATGCCCGAGGAATTTGCCACCATCGATCTGTTTAGCGATGTTAAGGCCGATGAGCGTGAGCGCGACCTGGCGCGCGCCGTCCTGGCCGTAAAAGGCAAGTACGGCAAGAACGCGCTCGTCAAGGGGCTGAGCTTTACCGCCGGCGCCACCGCACGCGAACGCAACGATCAGGTAGGAGGACATCGTGCCTAAATCCCAACAACAGCCGATGCGGCCACCGACACCCTTTGAACGCCTAGCGGACCCCGAGGGAAGACGTCGCTCCGCCGACTCAAAGCTCACCGCCAACGGCGCCGTCCGTGCCGGCCGTGCCGCGCAGTTTATGCCCTTTGCCGCCCTCACGGGATACTACGAACTCGTGCGTAAACAAGAGATCACCGCCGAGCCAAAATGCGAACTCACGGAAGAAAAGGCCCTCGAGCTTTCGGAAAAGCTCGAGGGCCTCAAACGCGGCGACCTGGTGCGCGTCACCTATTACGATATGTACGGCTATCGTAGCCGCACGGGCATTCTCGACGAAGTATTACCCGCATTCAAGCTGCTCAAACTCAGGGATATCGCCATCAACTTCGACGATATCCAAGGCATCGAGCTGCGTGGTCGAGCCTAGCGACGAGAACGCTTGCGCAAAACGAGAGCAATGCCAAGCACTGCGGCAGCTGCAACCAGCAATCCCAAGACCAGCGCGAGGGTCGAGTCGCCAGCGCGAGGCAGCAAGCCGTCCTTCGGAGTCTTCTTAGCGGTCGTCGTGACGGTGGTCGTGGTGCTGCTCGACTGGTCGTTGCCGCCCGTCTGGCTGCCACCAGGCTGATCGCCGCCACCCGGCTGCGAAGGATCGGTGGGTTCCGTCGGATCCGGAGTACCGGGATCAACCGGATTCTCCGAATTCTCCTTGCGCTGGATCCAGACCTGGCAACCATAGAACGGGTTGGCGGTACCAAGGCACAGACCCTGGTTGGTCACCGCAAAGGTGCGCAGACCATGGTTATACGGATCGTTAAAGCCATTAGTCGTCAGCGTCGTAAAGTTCACGCCGTCCTCGGTCACATACATATCAAAGCCGCGCTCGGCATCGCGCAGGTAACACATGCACGTAAGAACACTCTGCAACTTCTTGAGGTTCTCCTCGCTCAGCAGCTTATCGAGCGCATCCTGAATATCGCTCGGCAGCTCGGTGCCATAGGCATCCTCGTACTGCTGCTTAAGGCTCTCATAGCTATCGAGCATGTCCTGATACTGGTCGGCAAAGGACTTGAAGTACGCGATCTCGCCATCGATCTTCTGGACATAAGCGGCGTCGTCCTCAAAGTCCTGGGACATCGTCGCGGCCTGATCGCAAAGACCGCCCGCGGCATCCTCCAGCGCATCGCTCAGATCGCCAAAGCCCTTAGCAACCTCGGTCTTCTCGTCATCGACATCGACGGCCTTGTTTGAATCATCAACCTCGGCAGCTTCGTTCGAATCATCGACCTCGACGGCCTCGTTTGAATCATCGTCCGCAAGCGTGTTCACGGGAACGATGGGGTCGTCAGGCGATTTCTTGTCGAGCAGGTGATCGAGCAGGTCCCTAAGGCGCTGAACCTGAGAGTCCCACTCCTCGGGCGTCATATCGATAATGTCGCCATTGGAGAACTGGCCGATCGGCTCAAGCAGGCTCGCGGTATCAAAGGTACCGATATACAGCTTGCCGTCGAACTTCTGCATGCGCCAAATGTACTGGTTCTCGTTTCGGCCAAAGCCCGAAGTCAGGCCGGAAATACCGCCCTCGGGGAACATGTCGGTGCGATCGCCAACGACGAGCTCCATGTTCTCGTCCTTGTCCATGCGATAGATGTTAACCGACTGCTCAAGATTGGCATTCACAAACGAGCAGTCAACGCCGCCCATGCCGCTCTTACCGCCCTCTTCGGTGTTGGATTTGTTGAACAGGATGCGCTCGAGGGCAATCTCCTCGTCGTTGTATTCACCGATATAGAGGTAGTCGTTGTAGACGATGAGGTTGGCAGCGCCAGAACGGGTACGGGCAGGATCGATGCCAAAGCAGTACTTTGCACCGTCCGTCTTCTGATCGCCGACAATGGGAGTCCACGAATAGCTGCCGTCGGCATTCTTGTCGCCACGGACCATGGCAAACGACTGCATGGAATTATCATCGGGAGCGTTCTCGGGCGTACCGGTGCAGATGGTCGCATAGAGATGGCCATTGTACGAGACCATATCCCAAATGGCGCCGCCGTAGATGCTGTCCTTATAGCGAATCGCCGGATAGCCAAACAGCGTCTCCGAGTTGGCAATCTCGGTGAAGCTGTCCTGGCCCTTCGAGGGGTCAGACGACGTCAGGATTGTCGACACAAAATTACCGTTCGCGTCTTTACCCACATTACTGATGACGAGCTGGCCATCATGGACGCACATGCCGCGGATACCGGTAGAAATGCCCTGCTTGTAGGCAGCACCGTAATCCTGCATGCTCGAAAGGCCTTGATAGACAACTTTGTACTCATCCGTCTTAGGATCGATCTCGTATACAGCAGGCAGGCCGCCTTTGCCGCCATTGGTCCTGACGCTGCCGCAGAAATAGAGCTTACCCTTATAGCTCACGGCATTGCGGAACAAAGGAGCGACGCCGTTGAGCGATTCAGAGAGTAGCAGCTTGGTCTCACCGGTCTTGGTATTGATCTTGACCAAGATGCCGCCGCTGTCCTTGTCGGCCGTGCCGTCCTCCTTCTGCTGTCCATAGAAGAAGGTACCGTTAAACATGGCCTCCAGCGTCAGGCGCATGGTTTCGACATCAAAGGAATCGCCCAGCGTGCTGTTCATGAGCGTCAGCGTGTTGCCCATCGCCGCATAGCAGGTGCCCACATAAAGCCAGTCACCATAGCTCGCGGCCGCCCAAGTGTAGCTCTGGCCGCGATCGCCTTCGTTGTTGGCCGTGTTACCGTCGGCGCCCGGAACGGCAACGGCACCGTTACCCTGGTAGTCGACGATGCCATCCGGCTGCGACGTTCCTACCGAAGGATGCGAGAGCTTCTCAAAGGAATACCCCATTCCCGCATTGTAGGTAACGGCACCCGATGCGTCTTCGGCGTGCGCCGGCAGCGGCGATACCAAGATAGCGGCAAGCGCTGCCACCAAGCCAAGTGTTCCCACTCGTCTCATAAGGTTATAGCCCCCCCTGTCCTAAAGCCCAGTTTTAGCATTCTTCATTTCTGTCCACGGTTAATTGCAATCTGAGCACAGCAATAATCGGCGTATAAATATACACCTGTAATGTTAATAGATGTTCGATTGGTAGCGAATTCCGCGCAAACCGTCACCAAACTCCACTTTTGCCGCATCTAAAGGTTATTTTTGCGCAAATTTTTGGATGCCGATAGTCACAATGGGCAGGAGGCTGGTTCCCACCGGAGAGGGCAACGCCTACATTTTCATAACGTAATAGCCCGCACCCCTCACCGCCGTCTCGAGTGCGTCGCGATCAACCGGGCGCTTCGAGCGCACGCGTGCCGTGTGGTCCGTATACGTCACCGTTGCCCACACACCATCAAGCGTATTGAGGGCATTGGCTACGTTCTGAGCGCAGCCGTCACAGCTCATGCCGCCGATGAGCAGCTCATCGCTATAGGGATAGTGTGACGCATCGGTATCCACCACAACAACCTTTTTGGCCTTCTTGCCGCTCGCACCGTCGCTGCAGCAACTCTTCCCGTGTGTCGAAGCGGCAATGCGACGCAGTCCAAAAAACATGCCGACGGCAATGACGGCCAGCACGATGATATCTGCAGGGTTGAACAAGTCACTCATGCGTTCCCCTTTCAAGTAGCCCTATCTAGATACCCCCATGGGGTGTCTCCATCTTAACCCAAAATCATGTCCGTTCGGTCAATTAGTTTCCCTATTCAAACTTTTTAGTTGACCAAGGCTTACTTTCGTGTATAAGTTTTCCTAGGCTAACAGTTTAGATCCGTAAGGAGCGCCGTGACCCGAACCATAGACATTCCAACGTTTCAGGCAGCGGTCGTGCGCAACTGCTCTCCCACGCTCGCGGGCATCAAGCCGGCATCGCTCTTTACCTATCCAGGCACCTACGCCCACGGGGACAGCTCGACCGCAACCGAAGCCATCGCAGAACGCCGAGCACGCCTGCTCAACGTTATCGCCCAGTGCAACCGCGAGCTTGACCCGCTCGGCATCCACCTGAGTGTTTTGGTCTGGCGGCCTTGCGGAGCGCTCGTGTACGTGTACCGAGCCAAAAGCCTCACCACCTATTTCGAAGACTCTCGCGCCCAAACGGCGCTCGCCTCGGAAGGCTACGACACGAGAGACCTTTCGACATGCCTTGTGCATTTGGCATCACGCATCACGCTCGCGAGCAATAACGTCGCAGAATGCGCCTGCAGCCAGACTCGATGCGCACTACCCCAGCAAGCTAGCTGCAGCAAAGACTGCACCTGCGAGTTCCCCCACGAAATTGGCTATTTTTTGGGCTATCCCTACGAAGATGTCCATCAGTTTATCGTCCAGCACGGCGAAAACTATAAGGTCTTTGGCGCATGGAAGGTATACACAAACGTTGAGCAGGCGCTCACGACCTTCGATTCCTATCGCGCATGCACGCAATACCTTACCTACATCTATCAACAGGGCTGCACCCTGGAACAACTTGTCCAGGCAACCCGATAGAGCATACAAAACGCGGCCGCACGCCGCACAACCGAAAGGAAAACATATGAGCAAGATCGCAGTCGTCTACTGGAGCGGCACAGGCAACACCGAGGCCATGGCAAACTTCGTTGCCGAGGGCGCAACCGATGCCGGCGCCGAGGCAGAGGTCATCCCCTGCGCCGATTTCTCCGCAGACAAGGCCGCCAGCTATGACGCCATTGCCTTCGGCTGCCCCGCCATGGGCTCCGAGGAGCTTGAGTATGACGAGTTCCAGCCTATGTGGGACGAGGTCAAGGAAACCCTCAGCGACAAGAAGGTCGTCCTCTTTGGCTCCTACTCATGGGCCGAGGGCGAGTGGATGGACAACTGGAAGGCCGATGCCGACGAGGCGGGCATCAACGTCGTCGATTCCGTCATTTGCTATGATGCGCCCGATGATGAGGGCGAGGCGGCCTGCAAGGCTCTGGGAGCGGAGCTGGCATAAACCAACCATTGACACGACAGATGCAACGCAAACGGGCTCCGGGTCGTCTTAACCCGGAGCCCGTTCATCTATAAAGCCACGACACGAACGGCACAACTCACCCGCGTATCAAACGACGGACGTTACAGGCATCGAGTCGCTATGCGTTCTTACGGGAGCGCACAAACCACGCACCAATAGCCGCAAGGCACACGATACCGACAACAACACCGGTAACAGCAACCGGATTAACGCCGCCTCGCCCATCCAAAGAACCCTTGCGTGATGCAGCAGCAGACGTCGTTTTCGAACCGGAAGACTCGTCGGAGCCGGACTTCTTATCGGACTCGCCCTTGTTGGCATCCACATTCTGCGACATCTCCGACTTCGAGCCATCCTGCGAAGCACCAACTTCCTGCATTCCAGAACCGCCCTGCTTATCGCCGGAGCCATCGCCCCCCTGTGAACCGGTCGGCATGACCGCGGGCGTCGGATTCTTCGTCGGGACCGTAGGAACGGGTACCTCGGGCGTCACGGGTTTTTTCGAGCCGCCCGGTTCGACGACACCGGCTTTTACGCCACCGATCTTGGACCAGCTCACACCGGACCCTGCGGACTTATAGGCCGAAAGGGCCCGTAAGGCCTGTACAGTCGCAAGCGCATTGGCATTGCCGGGCTTACCGTCGGATCCCATGGTATGGGCATAGCCCTTGCCGTCGGCAACCTCGTAGGCGCAGATTGCAGAAATCAGGCTATTCGCACCCGTTGCAAAACCGTTCTTGGTATTTACGGGATCCTTGCCAAGAGCCACAAGAGCAAGCAGCACCTGGGCATTAGACTCGACAGACCCAAAATCGCAAAGGCCGTTCATCTGGCCCCTAAGGAAGCCGAGCGCATTGTCGACAGCAGATGCAACAGAAGGTTGGCCATTCGAGGCCAGGGCGACGGCGCACGCGTCATCATCGACATAGGGCGCAAGCGCCTGAAGTGCCATAGCGGTCATATCGACGTTGCTCGCACCGCCCGCATCGATGGTGAAACCGCCGTCGGAATTCTGGAACGAAAGCAGCGCGCAAACAAGCTGAGCGCGTGTCCAAGAAGAGCCGGACGCACGCAACGCCTCATTCGAAATGCCCGCCTCGTCAAGGGCAATCAGCGCATAGACCACGTTGTTCGCCGAAGCCACAAGATCTTCGTGAGAGCAAATGTCGGCAATGAGATTCACGCCATCGAAAGAGGTGATATCCTCGCCAAGCGCGGTTAACGCAAGCGCAACTCGCTCGTAATCAGTCACCTTGGCGGTGTTGCCCGACCACTCGGCCTTATGAACGGTAAGGGACTTCTTGTAATTCGCGATAAGTGCGTCGTCAATCTTGCGCCCCGACGTTGCGAAGGCGTAAATCTCCCATTCTTGACCATAGGCGTACGCATCAATCGTACGGTTGATGTCAAAGTACTTGGCAGCGGAAAGGGCGCCTTCGTCGGCCTTTGCCTCGTTATCCGGCGAG
The DNA here is from genome assembly GCF_040092305.1 of Collinsella sp. CLA-ER-H6. NCBI lineage: Bacteria > Bacillati > Actinomycetota > Coriobacteriia > Coriobacteriales > Coriobacteriaceae > Collinsella > Collinsella sp. CLA-ER-H6. Next base: position 34,664 of record NZ_JBBNLS010000010.1, on the reverse strand, counting down.
GCAACGATTCCGTCAACCGTAATCTCAAAGGAGATGGCCTGGGCACCGGCAGTCTGATCGATCGGCGTACCGGTCACCGTATAGGTACCGGCCTTGTTCGCCGTCAGGACATAGGCGCCGCTCGCCACAAACAAGCCGTCGTCAGGAGCACCGTCGACGTGCTTCCAATCACCAAGAGCGCGTCGGTCGATACTCACGGCATCCGAGGCATCCCGACCTTCCTCGGTCGTCACACTCCATTTCATACCGGGCTCGGAAACACTCCAGCCCTCGGCATCGTTCTCACCCGTATAACCCAGGTTGAGTTCGACGGTCTTGCCGGCCTTAACGGACGCGGGGACATTCGTGATTGTCACTGACTTCAGTGGGTTCCGGTAAGCGTAGGTAACCTCTCGCTTACCGGAGGAAATGACGCTGCCGTCCTGGTTTTCGACCGTCGCCTCAAATGTCGTCTTACCGGCCTTATACGGCGTAAAGCCAATCTCGCCACTCGTAGTGTACTCGGCAACCGCAGAATCACTCGAGGTGACCGTATAGCAAGCGCGATCACTCGCGTTTTCGGGCCCCACAACCGGCGCAGCCTTATCGGTCAGGAAGGCGCCTTTGGCAAGCGGATTGCGACCGTGCAGATAGACAGTCTCGCCGTCCTCGTTATAGCCAAGCGAGACGCTCGTCGCTGGCACATAGCTCGACGTGACCGTCACGCTCTTGGAGGCGATATCGAGATTTGCGCGTGAAGATACCCGAATCGTGGCCTCGCCCGGCTTCTTAAAATAAAAGCAGGCGGATCCGGGATTGGAGTAAAGTACGTTCGCAGGCGTGCCGACAAAGCGAAAACGCGCATAGGAAACAGGAGTGTACTCGCCCTCGGCGGCATCGGTGTAATGAACACGGACTTCAAGATTCTTGACCTCGGAACCCGCAACCGCAATAGTGCCGCCCGTCACGTTTGCGCCGTTATACCAAATCTGAAAATCATCGATCGGTTTGGACACCGCCTTGACCACAACGGTCGCGACGTTCTCGGTAGTGCCGTCGTCCTTGTGGAGTGTGGCGGTTACCGTACCTACGGCGTCGTTATACACGTGCAACAGGCCCGTTTCCTCGTTAACGGCGATATCACCCCTGTTGGCATCTGGGGTACCCCAGGTCACCTTGGCATCCTTGGGCAGGCCATCGAGCTCAAGTGTGCCCGAAACGCAGGCGGCACCGTTCTCGCCCACCACAACGTCGTCGGGAGACGGGCAGAGCACACCATCGGCAGCAGTTACGGTCTTGCCGGTACGGGCAGACGTGAACTTCACCTCGTACTTATTGCTTGCAGCAGGGCTCTTGGAAAACTCGTAGTCTAGATTCTCACCGAAGTGCGGAAAGCCATCAGACCCCATACCCCACACGCTACCGTTTTTACCACGATTGGCGTTGAGATTTTCGACAAAGGTCGCCGTCTTCATGTCATCGGTATCGACAGCATAGGAGTTAACGAGCGCGTCCGCGGGAAAGACGACCTTGTTGGTAAGGCCCTCCTGCCAGTACGTATTGATGAGCTGTCCGGAGTCGTAGCTCGCAAAGAGCACGCCGCCGGTCGAAGCGGCGGTGGACATGCAATTGGAGATCACGCCGCCCTTGAGCGTACGGCCAAAGCCAGCAACGCCCTTACCTGTAACGGACGTGGAGCAATTAATGACAGAGCCCTTTACCTGATTGCCAAGCGGACCAAACGACTTGCCGTCCATGGCCTGTTTGAGCTCACCGGCAAAAGAGACATTCTGGATGACGCCGGTGGAGCCAACGCTCTCAAACAGAGACTTAACGCCTCCCTTGTTGTCAAAGGTAATAGTGTGACCCTGTCCGTCAAACGTGCAATTGAGCTCGCCTGTGGGTCCGAAGAACCATTCGTCATCAATCACAATGTCGCTATCGAGCACATAGTAGTTGCTCGCATCCTTGACGTTCATAGACATGAAGTCATCCTGCGACGAGATGTGCCTGACGCTCTCCGGCTGGGCGACGGGAGCCGTCGGCTTCTTTTTCTCAAGCGCATCCGAGGCATCCTTGAGCGTCTTGACCGCCGCATTTACATCGGACTGAGATGCATCGTCGTTATCGTTGACGATTTTGGCGTCAGCAAGAGCAGCGGCAAAGGCGGACCAGGAATCCGTTGTGTAGTCGGACTCATTGAGCGCCTCGGCGGCCGTGATAGCCGCGACGAGCGCGTCCTTATTGACAACGACGGGGGCAGAGCCGCTCACAAGCAAGGGCAGGCCACCGTTGGACACCCAGGAAAAGCCAGTCGACGGCACATCGGTATTGAGCACGTCGAGCGATTTAGCAGAAGAGAGGTCGGCGGCTTTAGCCGCGTTTCCCATATTAAAGCCATCATAGTTTATCCCGGCAGGCGACCAGCCTACGGTATATAAGCAGTTCAACAGCGATCCGGCCTGAGCCTCACCGACCAGGCCACCGTTCATCTCAACGCCTGAGCCGGCAAAATAGGAATTGACGATCTTTCCGGACGTCATGCTGCCGACCAGACCACCGGCACAGCCCAACCAGTCGCTAAGGTTCACACTCGCCGTGGACCAGCACATCTGGATGGTGCCAGAAAGTTTCATGACAATGGAGCCTACTTTGTCGGCGCCGGAGACCGAGCCTGTCACGCCCAGGTTCTGAATCGAGCCGGTCACATTATTCGCAACGGCCTTGCCGTTAATGGTGACCGTATGGCCCTGACCATCCAAGGTGCCGTCAATGGTCTCGATCTGCTGGTCAGCGCCCATCGAAATATTCGCGCCGAGCTTGACGGTCGCACCCGCCTCAATGGTCTCAGGCATATCGGCCGCATCGTTGACGACCACCGTCTCGCCCGAGTGCACTACCTTGGCGAAAGAACCTGCTTCTTCGACTTGTGCAGCCGGTATCGTTTCCTCGGACGCAATAGACCGCACGGCAACACCGGAGCTTTCCTGCTCCTGTGTGCTGCCGCCATCTGCCATGCCGGTTTCAGCGTCGGCAGAAGGCTCATCTTCATCAGGACTGCCCTGCCCAGCATCGCCCGCCGCGGTGACCTGATCGGCCGCCGCGGCTACGCCCGTGCTCACCTCCTCGGCAAACGCGGTCATTCCCGTGCTCGAACTGGCAAAGATAAACGCCATGAGCACGACGAGGAATTTCCTCGTACCTGTTCGGATGTTGTTGAGCATCCTTTCCCCCTTGGTCCGGAAGATCACTACCCCAATAAGAATCGAGGCCGACCATGTAAAGGGAAACGGGACACAGCGAAACGCCCGCACCTGACAGCATGCGGCAATGCCCCCCGCATCGCATACGGAATGCTTGGAGCAAATATGATGTCATCTTCTGCTCACCGGAATCCAGCGGCTCCCAAAAGACCCTCGACACGAGAAGACCGTGGGCAAGTAATCTGACTCGCGGGACAGCCCCGCACACAGTAACCGCCTTGTCTGGGATTCCCACCCAGTTCCCTTTTATGCGCCAAGCGCACCCATGGTCCGGCTTCTTTTCAAACAGCATGTAATTGTATGGAAGACCAGGCAACAAGCGTCCGCCGATATCACGCACACATAATTCACCGAAAATGTGGTTGAAAATCCGCCAGGGCAGCGACGAGACCTTTATCCGAAATGCAAAACGGGGCCGCAGCATCATTGCCACGGCCCCGCCCGCTCAAGCAAACTCTCATTCCGAGACGCTGCTGATCATCTATGAGATATTGCCCAAAAACGCCTTGGTGCGTTCGCTCTTGGGATGGTCGAAGACCTCGCTCGGCGTACCCTCTTCCACGATAACGCCACCGTCCATAAAGACGACGCGGTCGGCGACGTCGCGGGCAAAGCCCATCTCGTGCGTCACGACGATCATGGTCATACCGTCACGTGCCAGGTCGCGCATGACGCCCAATACATCGCGGACGAGCTCGGGGTCAAGCGCCGACGTGGCCTCGTCAAAGAGCATGACGTGAGGGTTCATCGACAGGGCGCGAGCGATGGCCACGCGCTGCTGTTGACCGCCCGAAAGCTGACTCGGCATAAAATCGATGCGCTCGGCCAGGCCGACCTTGGTCAGCTCCTCGACGGCAATCTTCTCGGCCTCTTCCTTGCTGCGCTTGAGCACCTTTTGCTGCGCAAGCATGACGTTCTTTTTGACCGACAGGTGCGGGAACAGGTTGAACTGCTGAAACACCATGCCCAAGTGCGTACGCACCTTATTGAGGTCAACGCCCTTGGCGCACACATCCACGCCCTCGACGACAATCGAGCCACTCGTGGGCTCCTCGAGACGGTTAATGCAGCGAAGCATCGTTGATTTACCCGAGCCCGAGGGTCCCAGAACGACAACGACCTCGCCCTTGTGCACATCAAGATCGATGTCGCGCAGGACTACGTTATCGCCAAAGGCCTTCTGGAGATTCTTGATGCTGACGACGACCTCGTTCGAGTTATTGGTTTCGCTCATGATAGAACCTCCTTACAGGCCAGCGATATGGTCGGCAGGCGTCGCGACAACCTGTCCGGCGCTCTTGGTGGGACGCTTCTTTTTGGTTTCGGCCGTACCCAGCAGCCTCGCCTCAAGACCGCTCACCAAGCGCGCAAGCGGCAGGGTAATGACCAGATAGAACAAGGCGGCAACCACGTACGGCGTAATGGAGCCCGTCGTGGCCACGATGGTGCGGGCGTTCATGACGATCTCGACCACGCCCACAGCGGCAAGCAGCGACGTATCCTTGTAAAGCAGGATAAACTCGCTGGTCAGCGTAGGCAGGACATTGCGGAACGTCTGCGGAATCATAACGTAGAGCAGCGTCTGGAAGGCATTCATGCCCAGCGAGCGAGCAGCCTCGTTCTGGCCCTTGGGGATCGATTGAATACCGGCACGGAAGATCTCGCACAGGTACGCAGACGAGTTCATGGCCATGACGATAACGCCCAGGACATAGTCGTCCACTTTGACGCCGGCAAGCGGCAGGCCAAAGAATGCAATATAGATCTGCAGGAACGCCGGCGTACCGCGGATGATATTCACATAGATGCCGGCAAGACAGCGCAGGATGCGCGACTTGGAGATGCGCATAAGCGACAGGGCAAAGCCAAAGGGGATCGCCAGCGGAAACGCCACAAGCACGATCGAGAGCGACATGAGGAAGCCCTTAAAGACGATCGGCAGGCTCTGGACCAAAATAACCGGGTTCAAGAACAGGCGCAGGAACATATTGGAGTTCCAGGCCTCGACCCACGGCTGCTCCTTAAGATCGGCCAGGAAGTTATCGAACGCCGTCACGCCCTTGATCTCGACGGAAGGAATCTTGGAAATCTTCTTGGTCGAACCGTCGGCGAGCGTATAGGTGCCGCTAAAGGCCTCTTCGCCGCCCTCGACGGGAAACGCCACGCCGTAAACCTCGACACGGAAAAAGCCGCCGGCAGGCGCCGTCTCGCCAAAGTCAATCTTGAGCGTCTGGCCGTCAGCCTTGCACGTGGGCTTCATGGGCGTACGATCCATGAGGTCCTCGCCCGAGAGCATCGTCAATCGCGTGTCATCGGTACCAAAGGTCGTGCCATCGGCAAACGTCAGCGAAAGACCGCTCAGTTCCTCGTCGGCATCGGCCTGGACCTCCCAGGTGATGCGGGTCTCGGTGCCACCGACCACGTCGCTGCCCGAACCGGTATTGGGTCGGGCGGTAATCTTTGCGGTCTCAAGCGCCTGGGCGGTCGTGGGCGCATATGCCCCCGCGCACACCAGCGCGAGCGCCACGGCCATGACGCAGGCTAGCTTTTGGAGCAAGGCGGGCAGTGGAAAACGCTGCTCCGCGGCCCCTTCATTCAATCGAGACAAGGTGGCTCCTATCGTAGAAGTTGCCGGCAAAACGAGACGGAAACGCTCTCCGTCAAGAGAAGCACAAAGGCCCTCTCCGCAAAACGGAAAGGGCCCGCGCGCAATCAAGTAGTTATTTTACTTGATGTTGTACTTAGCCATGAGGGCGTCGACGGTACCGTCATCGGTCAGGTCCTTGATAGCCTGGTTGATGTCGTCCTTGAGCTTGGTGTTGCCCTGGTTGATGGCGATGGCGTACTCCTCGCCGGTGCTGATCTGCTTGATGGTCTGGCAGGTGTTGAACTGCTCGGCGGTCAGCTGGCTGGCAACGGAGCGGTTGGTGACTACGGCGTCGCCCTTATCGGACTGCAGGGCGCTGAAGCACTCGGTAGCGTCCTTGTAGGGGACGATCTTGGCCTTGGGGAAGTTCTCCTGGGCAAAGGCCTCGGCGGTCGAACCAGACTGGACGATGATCGTGGCGTCAGCATTGTTGAGCTTCTCGCTGTAGTTGTCGGCCGTGATGTCGGTGTTATCGACCTTGGTCACGATAGCCTGATCGTCCATGTAGTAGGAATCGGAGAAAGTGACTTCCTTCTCACGCTCGGGCGTGTCGGTGATAGCCGCGATGGAAACGTCATACTTGGCACCCGAAGCGACGCCGGGGACGAGCGTGTCGAAGTCGTTGTTGACGTACTCGACATCCAGGCCCAGCTTGTCGCCGATAGCCTTGATGAGCTCAAGGTCAAAGCCTTGATAATCGCCGTTGTCATCCTTGTACTCAAACGGAGCGTACTCGGCAGAGGTGCCGACGGTCAGCGTACCGTCCTTGACGAGCGCGTACTCCTTGGAGCCGTCGACCTTCTCGACCTTAGCGTCGTCAGAGCTGCTGGAGCCGGCATCAGAACCAGAGGTGGCGTTGGACGAGCCGCAGCCCGTCAGTGCGAGGGCGAGCGCCATGGCACCCGCGGCGGCAAATGCGCCAAGCTTCTTGAGCTTCATAATCAGTCTCCTTCCGGTGACCCCGTTTGATTCAGAGGTCTGCAAAAACTGTTGGCTATTATGCACCCGTAAGTGCGAATCTGCAATTAGAAAACTGATTGAAACAAACCCATAACGTGAATGGAGCACTCCACTTTATGACAGCCATTACTGCTGCAACGACCTTAACAGTTTGATTTCAGCCGCATAACCTGCAAGTTCGTTCGGTGTCTCCAGAATGAATGGCAATGCGCGCAAGCGGCCATTCGATACAATATTCTGCATAACCTGCATACCGCCGCCAAACTCTTCACTACCCAGGTAGCCCTTGCCGATGCACTCGTGGCGATCTTTATGGGCGCCGCAGGGGTTCTTGGAGTCATTGATATGCACGGCGCGCAGGCGCTCGATACCCACCACACGATCGAACTCGTCGAGCACACCGTCAAGATCGTGGACGATGTCATAGCCGGCGTCATTCACATGGCAGGTGTCCAGGCAAACGCCCAACTTGGCCGACAGCTCGGGGCGCTTGTCGGCAACGCCCTCGATGATGAGCGCCAGTTCCTCAAAACTGCGGCCCACCTCGGTGCCCTTGCCGGCCATGGTCTCGAGCAGCACCGTCGTCTGCTGGCCCTCAAACATGACCTGGCACAGGGTGTCGACGATCATCTGAATGCCGGCGTCGGAGCCCTGCCCCACATGCGCGCCGGGATGGAAGTTGTAGCAGTTGCCGGGCAGTGCTTCCATGCGCCGCAGGTCCTCCGCCATGGCTTCCAGGGCAAACTCGCGCGCCCGCTCTTTGGCCGAGCAGGGGTTGTAGGTATACGGGGCATGAGCCACGAGCGGGCCAAAGTCGTTTTGCTCCATAAGCTCGCGCAGGGCCGCCACGTCATCCATGTCAAGGTCTTTCGCCTTGCCGCCGCGCGGGTTGCGCGTAAAGAATGCAAAGGTATTGGCGCCAATAGACAGCGCCGTCTTCCCCATCGCCCGATAGCCCTTCGTCGTCGAAAGATGGCACCCGATCGTCAGCATCCCCAGCTCCCCCTCATCAGTTGCGGTGAAATAGTTCCTGTTTGGCCCCTATTCTGCCGCAAACGGGAACTATTCCGCCGCAAGTTATAAAAGAGGCATCAGAGATGCGGGCCACCAAGCACTACGACCACGGACGCCGGCGTCATGATCCCCTACGCGTCAGCGTCAAGCCCTAGAGGGCTAGACGGATTGCATCGATAATGCGCGCGCAGCGCTGTGTGGCGGCAAGGGGCATGACGGGACTCTCGAGTTTCCCCGACCGGATGAGCTGGGTCGCATGCTGGATTTCGCCGTAGAAATCATCGACCTCAAACGGGGCATTTATTTCGAGCATTCGTCCGTCGGAGTACTTCACATGGGCGAGCTCGGGGCGATGGAGGCGCTCGATTTCCAACGAGCCCCACTCGCAGGCAATCGTTAAGCGGCTTTCATATGCTGCTTTGCCGTCGCACACCATACGAATGGGTATACCGCCGACACTCATATGGATCTCATCGGCCCAATCCACGCGGCCGCCCGATACGTCACGCCAGCGAACTTCACGAGACGAAACATCGCAAGCGCCCGCAAGCAGATCCTCAAACCACCCGACCGCATAGCAGCCCATGTCATATAGACAGCCACCCTGCAACGGATCGAGCAGATAACTCGAAGGGGGCTCACCATAATCGAGTTTTTGCACGCTTTCGATCGAAACGATACGGCCGAGCTCGCCCGACGCAAGCAAGCCCTTCACGCGAGTACGCATCGGACAAAACCGATTTTTCATCGCCTCCATAAACGGCACGCCGCACTCACGGGAAACAGAGGCGATCGCACGGGCCTCTTCTTCATTCAAAACGGCCGGCTTTTCGCACAGTACGGCCTTTCCCGCGCGCAGTGCCCGACAGACCCAATGCGCATGCATGCCATGTGGAAGAGCCAAGTAGATTGCGTCGACATCGGGGTCGGCAATCAGCGCATCATAAGCCGCATCGCCGTTATCGTCAGCCGTGGCATAACTGTGCGCGGCATCAATCGAAAACGCCCTGCAAAACTCCTCAACATGCAAAGGAGTGCGACCGGCGGCAGCCACAATCCGTGCCCCGTCCACCTCCTTGAGCGACGATGCAAATCGATACGAAATGTGTCCAGCGCCCAAAACGCCCCAACAAACCTCACGCAAATCATCACATGAATCCCGATGGCCCACGACAGCCCCCTTCAGTTGCGGTGGAATAGTTCCTGTTGGTGCCTTATTCTGCCGCAAACAGGAACTATTCCACCACACGTTATAAAAGGGTCATGAGGAGCGCGTTTTGCCGAAGGCCTTAAGCACCGCCGTCACGGGGCCAGGCTGAAAACGGCGGCGTACGTCGTCCAAGCGACCGGGGATATCGATGTGCTGTGGGCAGTGCCGCGCGCATTTGCCGCACTTGACGCAATTGCTCACCAGCTTGGGCTCGCTCGTGCGCACCGCGCTCGCCGTAAAGTACTGCGATAGACCCGTAAACCAGCTGTGCGCATAGCTCGCGTTGTAGGCGGCAAAGCAGCCGGGAATATTGATGCCCTTGGGACATGGCATGCAATAGCCGCATCCCGTGCAGGGCACGCGGTTCGATTTTTCAAACTCATCCAGCACGTGCGCGATCGTGTCGAGCTGGTTGGCAGTCATCGAATTCGGCAACGCGAGGTCTGCCAGTGACGAATTCTCATCCACTTGCGCGGTATCGGTCATACCAGAAAGCAACATGGTCACCTGGGGATGATTCCACACCCACGAGAGCCCCCAAGCGGCAGGCGTATGCAAATGCCGGTCGCATGCACCGTCGAGAACAGCGCGCGCCCGCGGCGGCAGCTTGCCCGCCAGACGCCCGCCCAAAAGCGGCTCCATCACAAACACCGCGAGCCCGCGCTCCGCAGCCGTCATGAGTCCTGCCGTTCCCGCTTGGTAACGCTCGCCGGCATAGTTGTACTGTATCTGGCAAAAATCCCAGTCATATGCGTCAAGCATCGTCAAGAAATCCGCCGCGCTGCCGTGATACGAAAAACCAATCTGACGAATGCGCCCCGCCGCCTTTTGACGCGCGATCCAGTCCTCGATGCCCAACGCCACTACACGTTCCCACTGGGCGGGCGAGGTGATGTTGTGCATGAGGTAATAGTCGATATGGTCGGTTCGCAGGCGGCGCAGTTGTTCGTCGAAAAACCGGTCGAAATCCTCCGCGCACTTGCACGAAGTATGCGGCAGCTTAGTCGCCAGCAACACACGGTCGCGCAGCCCCAAGCGCTCAAGTGAGGCACCCACGCACGCCTCGTTACCGGGATAGAGATATGCAGTATCCAGATAATTAATCCCCTGATCCACCGCACGGGAAATGATGGCATCGGCTGTCTTCGCATCCGGACGTCCCGGCGCACCGGGAAATCTCATGCAGCCCAGACCCAGAGCGGATATTCGGTTACCACTTTTGGGGTCAACGCGGTATTGCACGGCCCCTCCCTTCGCCATCAGCGCCCCGGCAAGGCGAAACACAATGGTCACGCGGCCGAAACATCGTGGAATCGCAATCGAGAACGTATCGTAACGCAGCAGAAATCGAGCTGTCACGGCACCGCTTTAACATCAGCAAAAAGCCCGATGAAAGGAGGCGAGCGTGACCACACGCGAGGATGCCTACCCCTACCCCGGCGAACAATACATCCTCTCGGTCAACCGTTACCAGATCGAGGTCATGGACCATCTGGACGAGCTTCCCGCCACGGGCGCCGTCATCTTCTGCACCTTCCCTAAGGTCCGCGATGGTGTCGGATACCCCGCACGCGTTTTTGCAGTCTGCCCTGCAGCGTAAGTTCCCATGCGTTTGTTCTTCTAAATTCAGCCTCCGGTGCACGCTTCATACCCCAGCGGCATACAATCCATCAGGCGCCCCGCACGCGGGCGCCTTTTTGTGAGGAGATGATTCACATGCAGATCAACAAGGTCGCCTTTATCGGCAAGGGCGGCGTCGGCCTGCTCTACGGCAGTATGATTGCCAAGACCCTCGGCAACGATGCCGTCGAATACGTCATGGATGATGCTCGTTTCGAGCGTCACGCGAACGACGCGCTCACCATCAACGGCGAACCCTGCGAGCTCACGTCCGTCCGCGCCAGCGAGGCAACGCCTGCCGATCTGGTCATCCTGACGGTCAAGACCACCGGTCTCGACCAAGCACTCAAGACTATGGAGCGCGTCGTGGGACCCAACACGCTCATCGCCTCGCTGTGCAACGGCATCACGAGCGAGCAAAAGATTGCCGAGCGCTTTGGCTGGGAGCATACCGTCCTGGGTATCTGCCAGGGCATGGACGCCGTGTTCCTCAACGGAGAGCTCACCTTTACCAACACTGGCGAAATCCGCTTTGGCGCGGCGGCCGGTACGGATCCCGCAACCATCACCGCAATTGACGAGCTCTACACGCGCTGCGGTATTGCCCATACCGTCGAGAGCGACATTGCGCACCGCATGTGGGCCAAACTCATGCTCAACGACGGCATCAACCAGACCTGCATGGCCTACGGCGGGACCTACGGAAGCGCCACGGAGCCCGGCTCCGAGCAGCGTCGCTGCTTTGTTTCCGCCATGCGCGAAACGCTTGCGGTCGCCAACGCCGAGGGCGTTAAGCTGACCGAGGCAGACCTGACGCAGATGGTGCATCTCATCGAGGGAATCGACCCCGCCGGTATGCCCTCGATGGCTCAAGACCGCATCGCAAGGCGCAAAACCGAGGTTGACGAGTTCGCGGGCACCATCTGCCGCCTCGCAGCCAAACACGATATCCAGGCGCCGCAAAACGAGTGGCTCTATCAGCGCATCCGCGATATCGAGAAAAGCTGGTAGCGCCAACGCGCTGCATTTAACAGCCTTAACAGCAAAGCCGCCGCAAGGGAACCTTTCCCCTGCGGCGGCTTTTATCTTCGTCTATGACCAGCAGCCAATCTCACGACAGTTAGCGTTGCGACTCCGGCACCACGTCCTCGTCATCGCGGCAAAGAACCACGCCCCCGCTTCCCAGCAGTGCGGCTGCGATCAGCGCGCCAACCACGAATGGAGCAGCCCCGCATGACCCCTGCATGCCCGCAATGAGCGCGGCCATAGGACCAAGGCAACCAAGCACCAATGCGACGGCGGCAACGGCAATATCTCGAGCGTTCACAAGATCACTTCCTCCAAGAGAAAGACCTTATTTCTCATGAACCAGTGTGCCCTGCGCCCATATGCGCGGCGTACTGCCACGGTAAGCGCTCTGTTAGCTCAAGCATGCACAAAAAGCGTACGCCTTTACGTTGCCCAAAGGCTCGGTAAAGACGCCCGCCCATCATTTCCTATTGGCTTATGGCAGATTACCAACCGGTATAGTAATCGGTGGTTCCGGCTGCGCAGCCGGAGTCATAGACCTTGCACTCGCCCTTGGAACCGGTAAACGTGGAGCCCTGAGCCTTATCGCCCGCGGCCACGACGTAGTAACCATCGGAATCGCGCCAAAAGCCCTCGGCGTCCTGCGTCCACTCGCCCGTGCGGTGGTGATACAACACGTTGCTGCTGTAATAAGTCTCGCGGCGGCCGTTATAGTTATTGACGCCGCTCGAGCGCGTCAGGCCCGAGCCGTTCGCGTAATACGCAGCTGCCGTATAGGATGGGACGTAGCCTGCGTTGCCATATGACGCCTGGGCGGCCTCGGCAGCTTCTGCCTCGGCGGCCGCAGCCTCGAGCGCCTCGCGCTTAGCATCCTCGAGCGCGGAGCGAAGCTCGTCGAGCTCGGCCGACTTCGCGTCGACCTCCTCCATCGTCAAAAGACTGCCCGCACCGTCGATACAACCTTGCAGTACAGCGCGCTCGTCATCGGTGGCATAGTCACCGTACATGTTCATGATGATCTGGGCGCGGACCTCTAGGGAATCGCGCTTGGCCCCCATAGAGGCGTTCCACTCCTGCATGGAGCCAAAGCCGTCGCCGCGATAGTCGACGGGCTGCATCAGCGTCGCCTCGGACGGCATGGATCCGACCGTGTCGGACAGTGTTGCCGCGTGGGCATCGGTTGCGCCGGCGCCCGCCAAAAGTGCCACGGTCAGAGCGGCGGAAAGGGCGGCGGCTTTCGGTTTTCGTGAATCGATCCTCATGTAGCTGGAAACCTCCGTAGTGCGTTTTTGCTGCGTTTGAGCTGTGTGCGATTCGATCGCGCTGCATAGTACCCCGAGCAAATCGCGACCTGCGGTTTTTCTCAAAAGGTGCACGTCATTTGCGTAAAACTCACATCCTCTCAACAGGAGTTTTCCACATCTCGATTGCATAAAGCATGCCAAAAACCCTGTAATAGCACCCTCCCTATGCAAAAAGTCACCTGCGCAACCATTGCTTGCGCAGGTGCCTTGAGCAGGCATTTTATGCAGTTATAGCTATCGAGTCGCAAGGAGTCCTTGCACAAGTCGCCCTACTCGTCCAGTGCGGCAAAGGCCTGCTTCAGGTCCCAAATGATGTCCTCGGCGTTCTCGGTACCGATGGAAAGACGGATCGTGGAGGGCGTGATGTTCTGCTCGGCGAGCTCCTCGGCAGAGAGCTGGGAGTGCGTAGTCGTAGCCGGGTGCACGACGAGCGACTTGACGTCGGCCACGTTGGCGAGCAGCGAGAACACCTGCAAGTGGTCGATGAACTTCCATGCAGCCTCCTGGCCGCCCTTGATCTCGAAGGTGAAGATCGAGGCACCGCCGTTGGGGAAATACTGCTTGTAAAGCTCATGGTCGGGGTGATCGGGCAGGCTCGGGTGGTTCACCTTGGCAACGTGGCTGTCGCCGGCAAGGAACTCAACGACCTTCTTGGTGTTCTCGACATGGCGATCAACGCGCAGCGAAAGCGTCTCGGTGCCCTGGAGCAAGATCCAGGCGTTGAACGGGCTGATGCAAGCGCCCTCATCACGCAGCAGGATGGCGCGGACATAGGTCGCGAAGGCGGCGGGGCCGGCAGCCTCGGCAAACGAGACGCCATGGTAGGATGGGTTGGGCTCGGCGATCTGCGCATACTTGCCGCTCGCCTTCCAGTCAAAGTTGCCGCCATCGACAATCACGCCGCCCAGCGAGGTGCCATGGCCGCCAATGAACTTAGTTGCGGAGTGAACGACAATGTTGGCGCCGTGCTCCAGCGGACGGAACAGATACGGGGTGCCGAAGGTGTTATCGACGACGACCGGAAGACCATGCTTCTTGGCAATCTCGGAGATGGCGTCGATGTTGGGGATATCGGAGTTGGGGTTGCCGAGCGTCTCGAGGTAGATAACCGTGGTGTTGTCCTTGATGGCACCCTCGACCTCGTCCAGGTTATGGGCATCGACAAACGTGGTCTCGACGCCAAACTGCGAGAGCGTATGCTCCAGCAGGTTGTAGGAACCACCGTAGATGGTCTTTTGAGCCACCACGTGGTCACCGGCCTGGGCAAGAGCCTGCAGGGTATAGGTGATGGCGGCGGCACCGGAGGCGACGGCGAGGCCGGCCACGCCGCCCTCGAGTGCGGCGATACGGTCCTCGAAGACGCCCTGGGTGGAGTTGGTCAGACGGCCGTAGATGTTACCGGCGTCGGCAAGGCCAAAGCGGTCGGCAGCGTGCTGGGAGTTGCGGAACACATAGCTCGTGGTCTGGTAGATAGGCACGGCGCGGGAATCGGATGCGGGATCGGCGCTCTCCTGGCCAACGTGAAGCTGCAGGGTGTCGAAACCAAAGGTGTGCTCGGGGTTGTTGATAAACTGGCTCATGATGATCTCCTTGATCGAACAAAAGTAATAAGCGTAAGAGAAGTAAGTCGCTGTCTCCTGATCACGCCGACGGGCGCAAACAGGAGCCCGGCATTCGTCTTGGTAAGCAATTCATATGCGGGCCTCCTTTCGCATCCCGGTTCCGTGGTTGGCTTAATTACCTACCGCCTTTGTGTGTTTTGAATAGTACGAGCATCGTCTCCCCGGGTCAATCACTTAAAAGCGCTAACCTGTTATCTGTTTTTTAGATAACTATCGAAAGGACGGGCGCCGATGACCCTCCAACAGCTTCGCTTTTTGATCGCCGTGGCAGAGTCCGGCTCAATCAACGCCGCAGCCCAGCGCCTCTATACCGCTCAGTCCAACATCTCAAACGCCGTCAAAAGCCTGGAACAGGAGCTCCATCTGGAGATCTTTACGCGCTCCAGCCGCGGCGTCACGCTCACCAACGACGGCACCGAGCTTTTGGGCTATGCGCGCCAGGTCGTAGAGCAGGCCGACATGCTCGAGGCACGCTACGAGGACGGCGGCACCCCGCAAGCCCGCCTCGCCATTTCCGCCCAGCACTACGCCTTTTCGGTCGAGGCCTTTGTCAACGTGGTCGAGCGCTGCCGCGACAGCAAGTTCGAGTTCATCATGCGCGAGACCACCACATCGCAGATCATCGATGACGTCCGTGCGTTTCGCAGCGATATCGGCATTCTGTATCTGGATGACTTTAACGCCCGCGTTCTGCAGAAGGCCTTCGCCGATGCCCGTGCAAGCTTCCATCCCCTATTCGACGCGACGGTCCACGTCTTCGTTAGCGAGCGCCACCCACTCGCACGCCGCCCCCAGCTGTCCCTTGCCGACCTCACGCCCTATACGCGCTACAGCTTTGAGCAGGGAACCTCAAACTCCTTCTATTACGCCGAGGAACCTTTTAGCTATATCCCTTGCGACCGCAACATACGAATCTCGGACCGCGGAACACTTACTAACTTACTTATCACGTCGAACGGTTACACCCTGTCGACCGGCGTCCTCTCCAATGAAATGCAATGGGGTATGGCATCGATCCCGTTAGCAGACGCCCCAACGATGCGCGTAGGCTATATCATGCACGACGAGCGCAAGCCCTCTCCCCTCTTGCAGCAATACCTCGACGAGCTCAACCGCATCATCCATGCCAACTAACTGTCGGAAGACGGGGTAGAAATCGTAGATTGCTAGCCCCCGGCGGGCATGGCGCTACAATGGTCACTCACACGAAACGTACCCAACGAAAGGAACCATGTGAAGGTCATCATCTATACCGACGGCTCGGCCCGATCAAATCCGGGACGCGGTGGCTACGGCGCCGTGCTCACATACACCAACCCCGCCGGCAAGACCTTCACCTCCGAGCTTTCGCGCGGCTACGCTAAGACCACCAACAACCGCATGGAACTCATGGCCGTCATCGTGGCGCTCGAGGCGCTCAACCGCCCCTGCGATGTCGAAGTCCATTCCGATTCGCAGTACGTTGTTAACGCCTTCAACAAGCACTGGATCGACGGCTGGAAAAAACGCGGCTGGAAGACCGCCAACAAGCAGCCCGTTAAGAACCGCGATCTGTGGGAGCGCCTACTCACCGCAAAGAGCAAGCACAAGGTGGAGTTCATCTGGGTTAAGGGCCACGCCGGCCATGAGCTTAATGAGCGCTGCGACGAGCTTGCCACCACGGCGGCCGACGGCAGCAACCTCGATATCGACACCGGCTTTAACGAGAGCGACCTGTAACGGCGTTTTCGCACGCTATTTCCTGCCCCCTCGCGCTACACTCATCCTGTAAACCGAACGGCACGAGGGGGATATATGCTGCGTATAGCGACCATCGGCACATCCATGATTACCGACGACTTTATCCAGGTCGTCAACGCCAACGACCAAGCCGCGTTTGTGGGCACGCTCTCGCGCGATGCAGATCGCGGCGCCGCCTTCACCACTAAGCACGGCGGCGAGCGTTACTTCACCGCGCTTGACGAGCTTGCGTCCGCTGCCGACGTCGACGCCGTCTACATCGGCAGCCCCAATGCGCTCCACTACGAGCAGGCGCTCGCCTGTATCGCCGGCGGCAAGCACGTTATCGTCGAAAAGCCCTTTTGTGCCACCGAGGCGCAGGCGCTCGAGGTCTTTCGCGCAGCCGAGGCGGCGGGCGTCGTAGCCCTCGAAGCCATGCGCCCGCTCCATGACCCCGCTTTCCACGCCGTCGAGGACGCCCTGGGCGAGATTGCGCCCATTCGTCGTGCATCGTTGCGCTTTGGCAAGTATTCTTCGCGCTACAACGAGGTTCTCGCGGGGCGCGCCACCAATATCTTTGACTGCAATATGGCATCGGGTTCCCTCATGGACATCGGCGTCTACACCGTCGAGCCCATGGTCGAGATTTTCGGCATGCCCTCCGGCCTTACGAGCATGGCTACTCTGCTCGACCCCGCCACACGACAGCTCACGCACGGCCCCATCGATGGCTGCGGTTCCATCCTCGCCAGCTACGGCGGTGGCCGTATCTCCGTCGAGCTTGCGCACTCCAAAATTACGAATGACCTGCTGCCCTCGCAGATTGAAGGCGAGCGTGGCACTATCCAGATCGACCATCTGTCCACGCCCCGCAACGTCCGCATCGACTATCGCGGCGACGTCGTACGCGGCTCGGCGACCGAGGTACCGCGCGAACAGGGCGACAACGGCCGCGTGCTCGACCTTCCCAAATCGAGCAACACCATGGAATACGAACTCACAGACTTTATCACCGCCATCGGCGGTATCGATAACGTTAAGGAAGAGATTTGGGAGACCCCGGCGGGACGCCACGAGCTCGGACACTACCGCGATGTCACGCTCGTCTCACTGCGCATCATGGATGCCGTACGCCAGCAGGCCGGCATTACCTTCCCGGCCGACGTAGACAAGCAGGCCTAGCGATGAGCTTCTTCGATACGTTCTTCTCCAGCGTCGCCGGCGGCAGCCGCGAACCCCAAAAGCTCTCTGGCGTCGAGCTCGAGCTGCGCCGCAGGCTCACCGTGCTCGCAAGCGACGAGGCCACTCAAGACGCCCCGCAGCGCTATTTCCTGCGGTGGGAGGGGCAAGTCCAGGGCGTCGGTTTCCGCTTCACCAACACCAACCTCGCACAGGCGCGCTCCCTCACCGGCTGGGTGCGCAATATGGAAGACGGCTCGGTTGAGATGGAGCTACAGGGCACGCCGGCAAACATCGTGTCTCTGCTCGAGGCGCTTCATGCCTCCTATGAGCGCATGGGGACACGTTTTCGCCTTGTAGACGCCCAAGCTCGCACCCCGCTTGCCAACGAGGATAGTTTTAGCCCTCGCTATTAGTATTGTGTTCTAAATAAGGTATCATTTGCTTCATGCCGTTTACAGAAAAGAGGCGAGGCGCATGGCGGTGCAAAGAAGGAATACCAGGCAGCGAAAGCTGGTTCTTGACGCTGTGCGCCAAAGCTATAACCATCCCACCGCCGACGAAATCTACAATGTCGTACGCGAACAGGATGACAAGATCAGCCGCGGCACTGTCTACCGCAACCTCAATCTCTTAGCCGACGCCGGCGAGATTCTCTCTATTAAGACGCCGGGCGGCAGCCGCTTCGATCGCACCATCGAGCCGCACGCACATATCATCTGCACCTCGTGCAGCCGCGTCATCGACGTGCCGCTCCCCTTCGATGCCCAGCTCGACGCCAGGGCATCCGAACAAATCGGATGGAGCGTCAGCTCGCACTACACCATCTTTGAGGGACTCTGCCCCGACTGCCGGTAGCCTTTGGGGCATGCCTGCAAATCTACTTTCCCATCCGTTACAGCAAACAGTACATTTCTAGGCATGTCCCGAAAACCTACTCGGCGAGCAGGCGGCGCAGTTCTTCTTCGACCGTGTGCACGTAACGGACGCGATCGTTGATACCGCGCATGGTGGGGTTGCAGCTCTCCATCAGATAGGGATGGCCCACGACGTTGAGCATGTCGCGATCGTTCTCATTGTCGCCAAATGCCATCATCTCATCGGGCGAAATCCCCAGGACACGACCGTAATCGGCAAGCGCGGAGCCCTTGCCCGAACCGAAACCGATAAGGTCCGTCCATGCGGTTCCTGACGTCATCACATTGACACGGTCGCCAAAGAGGCGCTCGAAATACTCCCGGGCCGCCGGATAATCCACCTCGGGCGTCTGGAAGCCAATCTTAATGACATCCTCGTCGATGTCCTCGGGACGGTCGACCACCGCCACATCGCAGTGGACCACATAGCGCAAATGGTCGACGAACGCATCGTTGCCGCTCATGGTGTAGATGTGCCCCTCACACGAAAGGGTCATGTCGGTATGGGGATACGCAACCACGGTATTCGCGATAACCATAGCAAGGCTACGCTCCATGGAACGCTTGACGACGGCACGCCCCTCGCTCATCACCAGGGTTCCGTTTTCGCATACATAGGCGAGCTCATCGGCCACCGGGGCAAACAGGTAGCGCAAGCTCGCATATTGACGGCCACTCGCCGGCATAAACACGATACCACGACGATGCAGCTCATCGATAAGCTCAAAGGCCTCGGAACGCAGCTCGCGCTCCCCCGGATGCAGCAACGTGCCGTCCAAATCGCATGCAATCAGTTTGATTCCCTCAAGACCCATATGCTTCCCCCAAAGCCTCATATCAACAGCAAGACGGACCTTGATCGGTCGCCCCTCAAAGCCCGTCTTGCGCATACGCGCGCTTAGCCGCGCGCCTTTTTTACGATGGTAAAGTCGGGAGCCATGCTCACGACGACCTCCGCCGCACTCGACGCAAAGCGCCGGTCCGCATCGAGTTCACGGGTAACCAGCGAGAGCCGAACACCCTCGACACCCCGGAGCATGCGGCCCAAAACAGGCTGCACCGGCGTATACATGCGCACAGTATGCTCGTCCGAGTCGCCCCGGAAGAGCGGCGCATGCATGTTGCCGATCTCCCAGCACGAATGCGCGAGCGCAATCGGGTCCATGCGGTCAACTTCGACCAAATAAACCTCGGCGCTGCGCAAGCGCACGACAACCGCCACGGGCACCATGCCCGAACGGTCAATGGCGAGCACGTCGCCGTCGGCAAGACGACCGCCGTCGGCAGTATCCAGCCGAACATCGACCGTGCGCCCCAGCTCCGTCACGCCCACAAACGCGTATACATCAGCCTGGTCCCAATCGAGCAGTAGCTCGTCAACTTCAAAGACGCCGCCCAACTTCCGGCGAAGCAGGAGTTCATAGGACGGATCGTTGAGATTTCCCAAGCATGTCGTCGAAACCAAGCGTTCAGGCATACTCTAACCCTCGACCTCGACGAGCTCGATATCAAAGTTGAGGTCCTTACCGGCCAGCTCGTGGTTGGCGTCGAGCGTCACGGCCTCGGGCGTTACATCGATGACCACGGCGGGGACGGGCATACCGCTCGGCGTGGACAGGAAGAGCTTCATGCCCTTCTCAATCTGCTCGATGTTGGGAACCTGTTCGGCCGGGAAGGTCAGAACCATCTCGGGATTGTGCTCGCCGTAGGCATCGGCAGCAGGAATGTGCACGGTCTTCTTCTCACCCACCTGCATGTCGACAACAGCGGCGTCGAAGCCCTTGATCATCTGGCCGGCGCCGCAGGTGAACTCCAGCGGCTCGCCGCGATCGTAGGAGCTATCGAACTGCGTGCCGTCGTCGAGCGTGCCGCGATAATGAGTCTTGACCTTCTTGCCCTGGTTGGACATGGAAACCTCCGTGATAAGGGCGGCGCACAACACGGGCCGCCATGAACATATGGCGCTAACTATACCCTAGTCATACAATTTGAAGACAGTTTGCAAAGAAACGCTGCAACCGGAGGAACCATGGCATATCCCGTATTTGACCTACACTGCGACACCGCCGACCGAATCGGCTGGGCCACGCTCGATCTCGACCTGCGCTTTACCGCCGGCACCGACGGTTATTTCCCCGGCGACGAAACGCATCCGCAAGATTTCGACCTCATCGAGGGTAACGCCTGCGCCATCTCGCTCGCAAAGATCGGCAACACGCCGTGGGCACAGTGCTTCGCTACGTTTGTCCCCGACGAGATCCCCACCGCCCACGCCGCGCGCTTCCAGGCGCAAATCATGGCGCATATGAGCGGCCAGGCAATGCTCAACCACGACCGCATGGTCAACGTGCGCAGCGCCGCAGACATTCGCCCCGCGCTCAAGGACGGCAAGATCGCCTGTATCCACACCATCGAAAACGCCACGTTCTTTGCCGAGGACCCCGCGCTGATCGAGGTGCTCAAGAGCCTGGGCGTGCTTATGTCGTCACTCAGCTGGAACGCGCAGGGACCGCTCGCGAGCGGCCACGACACCCACGCCGGCCTTACCGCCGCCGGCGTCGAGGCACTTACGCAAATGGAGCACGCCGGCATGGTACTCGACGTCTCCCACCTCAACGATGAGTGCTTTGACGAGGTTGTCGCCCACGCCACGCGCCCCTTCGTCGCCAGCCACTCCAACTCCCGTGCGGTTTGCGGCGTCAAGCGCAACCTTACCGACGACCAGTTCCGTACCATTCGCGACATGGGCGGCATCGTCGGCCTCAACTACTGCAGCGAGTTCCTTTCCAACGACGCAACCGACAAAACCGCCGCAGACGTCACCTTCGACCAGCTGGCGGCACATATCGAGCACTGGCTCGACCTGGGCGGCGAGGACGCCATCGCGCTCGGCGGCGACTGGGACGGTGCCACGGTGCCCGCTTTCCTCTCCGATGCCAGCAAGATGCCCGAATTCCAGAACATGCTCTCCAAGCACTTTGGCAAGACCGTGATGCAAAAGCTCTGCAGCGACAACGCGCTTGCCTTCTTTGAGCGCTATTAATTTCACATCCCTTGAGCGGGCCGGCATGCCGAACGGTCGACATGCCGGCCCGTCCCCAATCCAAAGGACCGCTTTTGACGCAGCAGTTTACGATTTCCGTATCCCGACCGGATGGGACGCCCATCCCCGTCGTCGTTACCAAAAAGCGCGTCAAGAACTTCAACCTACGTGTCACATCGAGCGGTGAGGTCCACGCCAGCGCACCGCTCGGCGCCAGCCGCGAGCGTATCGAAGCGTTTGTGAAGCGCAACAGCGCCTGGATTATCAGCCGACTTGCCCAGCGTGAGCAACGTCAGGCGACAGTGCGAGAGCCGCTCAGTCCCTCGTCCATCATTGCACTTTGGGGCAAGCCCATCACGGTACAGGACGCACTCGATCACAACTTTGCATCACCCGCACCGCGACCCAAGCAGGCCACCTTCGCAAGTTTTATGGGTACCGATGAATCGGACGAAGGCCTACAGGCCAAGCGGCACGCAATCCTCGACGACCTAACGTCCGATGAGCTCCAGACCCGCATCGACCAACTCTATGCATCCGAGGTCACCACGGCGCTGCGCGATATGGTACGCGCGTACGAAATCGCAATGGGTGTCGCCGTTTCCCGCGTTTCCGTACGTAGCATGAAAACGCGTTGGGGCTCATGCACGCCCAAATCCGGTGCCGTTCGCATCGCACGCGAACTTGCCGCCTATCCCATCGAGTGTCTCGGCATGGTTGTCGCCCACGAGCTCGTCCACCTGCTCGAGCCAAGCCACAATCAGCGGTTTCACGCCCTGCTCGACACGTACTGTCCCAACAATAGAGCTCTATCGCAGCGGCTCAAGCAGCCGCCCATAGAGACGTATTAGAACCGGTTAGCGCACGCGCTCGATCTCGACGCCGCAGCTTGCCAGGGGAAGACCGACGGGAGCCCAAGGCTTATCGAGCTTAACACGCACGCCAAGCAGCAAGGGGTAACGACGCAGCAGCATCTGGGCCACACCCTCGGCTGCCGCCTCGATGAGTTTAAACGTATGCTCGCGCAGATAGCCATCGACATCGTGGCACACCGAGCCGTAGTCAATCGAAGCGTCCAGGTTATCGTGCTCCCCCGCTGCACGCAGGTCGGCATAGAGCACCAAGGACACGATGAACTTCTGGCCCAGCGCATTCTCTTCGGGATACACGCCGTGGTTGGCAAAGACCTCGAGACCGTCGATAGTAATGCGGTCAGCATGGCGCAGATCGTCATAACTCACGTGGGGCACCGCCGTTGCGGTGGATATATCGCCCCTTCCACGGCGGGCGAGCTCGGCGCCTTCAGTCTTGGTTGCATTCTCGGGCAGTTTCTTGTTGCTCATCGCGATCGTCTCCTTCGTTTAGAACCCCGACCGCGCAAACTAACTACACGCGAATCGACAGGTTCTTTTTATCATCGCTCCAGTTGCAAGCATTGCGCGCGGGGCATGCAAAGCAGGCGCGCGACGCTTTGTCGGCTGCATAGAGCAGACGCTCAAGCGGTTGGCTGTTCACACGCAGCTTTCGATGGCCCAGAATGGCCGTCTTAATGGCTGCGGCATCGGCCGGCTCAAACGCCACATCATCGGGCATGCCGCCGAGAATCGCATCAGCGACGCGTTCGCTTGCAACATCATGGGATATACCCGATTCATACTGTTCATCTTTGCCGATATCGTGAAGAAGTGCCGTGGCGTAGATGACCTCACGGTCAAATTCGAGCTGTTCCTCGAGATTCTTGATCCACATAATGCGAGCGACATCGAGAAGATGGTCAATACCGTGGCGGCAGAAGATGCGCCCCGATTCCAACTGTGCAATGTTACCCAGGTGCCGCCGGAACAGCCCGTTGGCGCAAATGTAATCAATGCGAGGCATGGCACCAAAGGGAGCCAAGCCCGAAGCCATAAAGCCGCGACGCGACGTCCCCTCATCGGTCTTCGATGTAAAGTCGTTGACGACCCTCATGCTAACGGCCCAGCATCCTAAAGAACCGCTCCTCGAGCGCGGGATCAGTCTCAAAGACGCCGCGGCGAGCGAGCGTCACGGTCTTGGTGCCGGGCTTTTGCACGCCGCGCATGGTCATGCACATATGCTCGGCTTCCATGAGCACAATCGCTCCCTGGGGAGCGAGATAATCCATGAGAGCGTCGGCAACCTGCGCACACAGCTGCTCCTGCAGCTGCAGACGGCGGGCATAAACCTCAACCGTGCGGGCGAGTTTGGAAAGCCCAGCCACCCGACCGTTAGGGATATAGCCAATGGCGGCCTTGCCATAAAACGGCAGCAGATGGTGCTCGCACAGCGAGTAGAACGTGATGTCGCGCTCGATAACCAAATCGTTCGAAGCGACGGCAAAGGTTTTGGACAGGTGCTCCTCGGCACTCTGGTCCATACCGCCGGCGATCTCACCATACATACGGGCAACGCGCGCCGGGGTCTCCAGCAGGCCCTCACGAGTTGGGTCCTCGCCTATGCCCTCAAGCAACAGCTTAATGGCGGCCTCGACTTTTTCCTGATCGACCATCTGGGCCTCACTTTTCCGATTTTGCGTTCGCGCTATGGTACCACGCCCTCCGGCATCGGCCACAAGCTACATAGTATGGGTCGAATAGACCGGATCGTCCCGCCAAAGCTCCACGGCGTCGCAAAGCGCAACGTTCTCACGTGCAGCACGAGCGCGCGTGGCGTTCATGTCGATCACGCGCTGATTGATCGAGCCCCTAAAGCGCAACGAGATATCGTACAGATCCTGAACGAACGGGCCGTCCACCAACATGTCGAGGCAGGCCAGGATACGGTCCGTCACCTCGGTATGATGACGGCCACCCGGCATAAGCTCCTCGAGCACGTCACCGGTAAAGCACCAAATGGTCTTGCCCGACCCCGCAGGATAGGCCGCACGCACGCGTTCGATAAAGTCAACAAGCCCCGCCTGATTCTCGGGCTCCATAGGCTCGCCGCCCAGAATCGTCAGGCCGTCAATAAAGGGATGATCGAGGCTCTCGATAATCTTGTCCTCGACGGCACGATCGAACGGCTCGCCCGCGGCAAAGTCCCACGCGACAGAATTAAAGCAATTCTTGCACCCGCGACGGCACCCGCTCACAAACAGAGAAGTACGAACGCCCTCCCCATCAGCAATGTCGAAATACTTAATGTTCGCGTAGTTCATAAGTAACTCTCCCGGGAGGCCGGGACATATCATCCCGTCCTCAAACATTCTCGGCCTTCGGCCTGCAAAACTGCGGGCGGGACGATATGTCCCGGCCTCATGCAAAGGGTAACTCAATGAACGAAGAGAACATCGAGTATAGGGTTCGAGGTCCAATAAAAACCTTGTTGCAACTCAACCGCCATCGCAAGCAAAGCGTTGTTGCAAGTCAACTCATTTCCGCTTAGAACTTCGAGGAGTGAGCAGACCGCATGCCGCATCTCAGCTACGTCAACTTGGCTGAGCCGAGAGGGCCGCTTGGGCTTTTGATCGATATGAGTTCCGCACGCAAAGAAGGCCACTTAATGTGGCCTTCGTCTTGCGCAGGACTGTCCGAAATAGCGAGCAAATGCCCAAGCGGCCCTCCCGGCTCAGCCCCGGAGCGGTATTAGAGATGCAGCACGCGGTCGCGAATCTCCTCGGTTCGGCCCTGATTCCAGAATTGGGTACCGATGTAGCCGCACGTACGACGGGCGACGTTCATCTTCTCCTGATCGCGGTTGCCGCAGTTGGGGCACTCCCACACCAGCTTGCCGTCATCCTCGACAATCTTGATCTCACCGTCGTAGCCGCACACCTGGCAGTAGTCGCTCTTGGTGTTGAGCTCGGCGTACATGATGTTGTCGTAGATGTACTGCATCACGCGAATGACAGCCTTGAGGTTGTCCTGCATGTTGGGAACCTCGACGTAGGAGATGGCACCGCCCGGCGAAAGCTGCTGGAACATACCCTCGAACTTGAGCTTGTCGAATGCGTCGATCTCCTCGGACACGTGGACGTGGTAGCTGTTGGTGATGTAGCCCTTGTCCGTCACGCCCGGGATGATGCCAAAACGACGCTGCAGGCACTTGGCGAACTTGTAGGTCGTCGACTCAAGCGGGGTACCGTACAGCGAGAAGTCAATATCGCTTTCGGCCTTCCACTCGGCGCACTTGTCGTTCATGCGCTGCATGACGGCCATGGCAAAGGGCGTGCCCTCCTTCTCGGTGTGGCTGTGGCCCGTCATGTACTTGACGCACTCATACAGGCCGGCATAACCCAGACTAATGGTGGAGTATCCGCCCACGAGCAGCTTGTCGATCGTCTCGCCCTTCTTCAGACGGGCGAGGGCGCCGTACTGCCACAGAATCGGTGCGGCGTCAGAAAGCGTACCCATCAGGCGCTCATGACGGCACAGCAGGGCACGGTGGCACAGCTCAAGGCGCTCATCGAAGATCTTCCAGAACTTGTCCATATCCTGATGCGAGCTCAGTGCGACATCAGGCAGGTTGATGGTCACGACGCCCTGGTTAAAGCGACCATAGTACTTGGGCTTCTTCGGGTCGTAGTTCAGCGCGTTGGCAACGTTGTTAAAACCGTTGCCCGAGCGGTCGGGCGTCAAGAAGCTGCGGCAGCCCATGCAGGTATAGCAATCGCCGTTGCCGGCGGTCTCGCCCTTCGACAGCTTGAGCTCGCGCATCTTCTTCTCGGAGATGTAGTCGGGAACCATGCGCTTGGCGGTGCACTTGGCAGCCAGCTGGGTCAGGTAGAAGTACGGGGAATCCTCGTGAACGTTATCGTCCTCGAGTACATAGATGAGCTTGGGGAATGCCGGGGTAATCCAAACGCCGGCCTCGTTCTTAACGCCCTCGTAGCGCTGGCGAAGCGTCTCCTCCACGATCATGGCAAGGTCGTGCTTCTCCTGAGGCGTACGGGCCTCGTTAAGATACATAAAGACCGTCACGAACGGCGCCTGGCCATTGGTGGTCATAAGGGTCACGACCTGATACTGAATCGTCTGGACGCCGCGACGAATCTCATCGCGCAGGCGATCCTCAACAACCTCGCGGACCTTTTCGGGAGATGCGGAAACGCCGAGCTCCTCGAGCTCGCGGGCGACCTCGCCGCGAATCTTTTGACGGCTCACCTCAACAAACGGAGCAAGATGGGTCAGCGAAATCGACTGGCCGCCGTACTGGGAGGAAGCAACCTGAGCGATGATCTGCGTCGCGATGTTGCAGGCGGTCGAGAAGCTGTGCGGCTTCTCGATCAGCGTGCCCGAGATAACGGTGCCGTTCTGGAGCATGTCCTCCAGGTTCACCAGGTCGCAGTTGTGCATGTGCTGAGCAAAGTAATCCGAATCGTGGAAGTGGATCAGGCCCTCATTATGGGCGTCCACGATCTCCTGGGGCAGCAGCACGCGCTGGGTCAGGTCCTTGGAAATCTCGCCGGCCATATAGTCGCGCTGAACGGAGTTGACGGTCGGGTTCTTGTTGGAGTTCTCCTGCTTGACCTCTTCGTTATTGCACTCAATCAACGACAGGATCTTGTCATCGGTCGTGTTCTTCTGGCGCTTCAGGCTCTGAACATAGCGATAGATGATGTAGTGGCGGGCAACCTCGTAGCAGTCGAGACGCATGATCTCGTCCTCGACCAAATCTTGGATCTCCTCGACCGAAACGGTGTGGCCCGCGTTCTCGCATGCCTCGGCGACGTTTTGCGCCGCATAAACCACCTGGCGGTCGGTTAGACGAGAGCTCTCCTCGACCTCCAAGTTGGCGGCGCGGATGGCATTGACGATCTTATCGATGTCAAAGACAACCTCGGTGCCGCTGCGCTTGATGATCTTCATCCTCTTGCCTCTTTCGCGTCGTAACCTCATTGCGCTTCAGAGCCAAACGATGCCCGGCAGGGCTTGCCCCTGTCTTGCGGCGCCGTCGCGCAATCTGTGTTCTCGATAAACCATAAGTCCTCATGCGGACAATCCTCGCGGCCGATCAAGCGGCTCAAAGGCGTGTCCAAATGGGACGAATAAGGTCTTCGTTCTCTGTCCGCCATCTATCATACGACAAAGACGCATCTATATCCTGTATTCTTTTTTTAGTTCAAACACAACATATAGTGTTTCAGCAGGTCAAAGCAATTAGTCATTTTGCAGACGCATTAATTATGAGGGGTTCTTGGCAAGTCGGTAAAACGTTACCAACACGGCTACCTGCATGGCAGTTATAAAACCCCCTTAGTCAAGCCGCTGACAAATCCTACCAAAACCAAGCCGCTCACGCCAAAAGAATCCAAAAGATTGTGCTTGACCAACATGTTGCGGTCACGATCGGCCAGGACGTATGCAATCTGCCGGCACCCCTACGGGATGCGAAGACCATCGCGTACAGACCTTGGATCAATATTTGGTGGTTATTTGGCGGCGTGCTTGGCGGCATAAAACAAAACAGCCCAGAGACATAGCCTCTGAGCTGCGAACATTTGGTGGGCGTTAGAAGATTTGAACTTCTGACCTCTTCCGTGTCAGGGAAGCGCTCTCCCCCTGAGCTAAACGCCCAAATGGAGCGGACAACGGGGCTCGAACCCGCGACCCCAACCTTGGCAAGGTTGTGCTCTACCAACTGAGCCATGTCCGCCTGCGAGGATTTAATATACGGGATGATCCACCCAAATGCAAGAACTTTTTTAAAAAAGTTTTGCGGCGCCCTCGCGAACCTCGCGAGGACATCAGCCACCACGGAAGGCGCAGGCAAACGCAAACTCGCCGCAAGAGGCCCCTACATCTCACCGAGCATGATCCAGGCAGAGCTGTCCTGCGCGAGCCTGCCGTCTGCAAGCGGTGATGAGGTGAGCAGGACCCTGCCCGCCGGCAGCTCCACGGGTGCTGCACCGAAGTTCGTCACACACGCCCAGCCGTTATCGCGGCGATAGGCGATGACGCCGCCCTCAGCGCCCTCGGCACCATCCGCAAGACCGGTGCGCCCGTCAAGATCGAGCCACGCAAGATCGTTGGCGCACCCGCGCAGCTTGCGCCGCAGCCAGAGGGCGTCACGATAGAGCGCAAGCATCGATGTCGGGTCCACTTCTTCCCTATCGGCAGCATAATCGGAAAACCATGCAGGCTGCGGCAGATGGGGCGCCGCATCGGCGTCTGCCGGCGAAAACCCAAACGATCCGCCATGCGCGGGATCGTCCGCCGCCACCCACGGCAGGGGCACACGACAGCCGTCGCGCCCCTTCTCACGCTTCGGTCCGTGCGTATTGGTCGCACTGGGATCTTCGAGTGCGGCCCACGGGATATCAGCCACCTCAAAAAGGCCGAGCTCCTCACCCTGATACACGTATGCCGAGCCCGGAAGCGCCAGCTCAAGCAAAAGGGCCGCCCGCGCGCGGCGCTCGCCGAGTTCACGGTCCTCGTCATAAGACGACCCGTCGCGCAAGAGCCAGTCGAGCGCAATCTGGTGGTAGCGCGTCGCCTTGATTTGCGGCAGGGCATAGCGTGTCGCCACGCGCGGCACGTCGTGGTTGGAGAGTACCCAGGTCGAGGCGGAATCGGATTCGACGGCTGCCTTCAAGCCCTTCTCGATTGCAGTGTGCATGTCATCATAGGTCCAAGTGGCCTTGGCAAACTCAAAGTTGAATGTCTGGCCAAGCTCGCTGGGACGCGCGTAGAGATACTGGCGCTCGGGCAGCACCCACGCCTCGGCAACGGCACTGCGCGGCGGATTATAGCGGTCGAACACGCGGCGCCACTCGCGATAGATCTCGTGGACCTCATTGCGGTCCCACAGCGGATGGGTGCCGTCGTCAACCATGTCATCGCCCTCGGCGAGATGCCACCGGTCGAGGTCATCGCGGTCGAGATCCTTGGCGAGACCCTGCGCCACATCAATGCGAAAGCCGTCGACGCCTCGATCGCTCCAAAACGCCAGGACGTCGCAAAAGAGCGCGTGAACCTCAGGGCATGACCAGTCAAAGTCCGGCTGCTCGGGCGTAAACATGTGCAGATACCACTGACCGTCCGCAACACGCGTCCATGCGGGGCCGCCAAAGTTGGCATTCCAATTGGTGGGAGGCAGCTCGCCATGCTCGCCGCGACCATCGCGGAAGATATAACGGGCGCGTTCGGGCGATCCGGGGCCGGCGGCAAGAGCGGCTTTGAACCAGGGGTGCTGGTTGGATGAATGGTTGGGCACGATGTCGACGATGACCTTGATGCCGCGCGCGTGAGCCGCAGCGATCATGTCATCGAAGTCGTCAAGCGAGCCGAGACGTGGGTCGACATCGCAGTAGTCCGCCACATCATAGCCGCCATCGACAAGAGGCGAAGGGTAAAACGGGCTCAGCCAGATGGCCTCGATACCCAGCCGCTCAAGATAGTCCATCTGCTGGGTAATGCCCGCGATATCGCCCAGACCCGAACCAGTCGAATCCTTAAACGAGCGCGGGTAGATCTGATAGATCGCGGCATCGGACATCCATGAGCGCGAAGAAGACTTTTCTGTAGCCATGGGGCGTATCTCCCTTGCAACGAGGTTATGCGAGATGCCCACGATGATACGCCCAAAGCGCACATTCGCAGCAAACAACGCCACAGCCACGCCCCAAAACGCTCGCTCCCTCTCGGGTTCGAACCTCCCGGGACGAATCGACCGATTAGTGAAAAGAACGGAAGACCCACTTTCCCGGCCACGACAGCGAGCGGGCTCCGGGTGCCCCAGGTTGCCGCGAAAGAGGAGGGAAGCGTACTTTATGTACGCGACCGACGATTGAGGGGCAAGATGGGGTGTCCGGGGCCCGCGCAGCGTCAACAAAAAACGCGGTTCGTTAGAACCGCGTAAGATAGTTGGAGCGGACAACGGGGCTCGAACCCGCGACCCCAACCTTGGCAAGGTTGTGCTCTACCAACTGAGCCATGTCCGCATATGTAAAACAAAACGGGCGCCGGAGCGCCCGGATGTTGCCTGGAGGCGAAGCCCGGATTCGAACCGGGGGTAAAGGCTTTGCAGGCCTCTGCCTTACCACTTGGCCACTTCGCCGAAAAAGGACCGCCTAAACGGTCCGGAAATGCAATGGAGCGGACAACGGGGCTCGAACCCGCGACCCCAACCTTGGCAAGGTTGTGCTCTACCAACTGAGCCATGTCCGCTTGCGGGTTATTAATTTACGCGAGTTGTCCAAAAGACGCAAGTACTTTTTTCAAAAAACTTGTCTGCCGCATGTTCTTAGTAGCTAAACGCGCTAAAGCGATTGGCTAGGCACACGATTCCAGCGCTCCGCTAAACAGCTTCACCATCTGCACGCGCGTGCCGGCGCCGTCCGTACGACGAGCAACCTCCACGTTATCGACGAGCATACGCATAAGCTTGATGCCACGGCCACGCTCCTCAGATGCGACCGGTTCGCTCGTTTCATCGATAGAATAGCCGACACCTCGATCAAGCACCTCAACCACAACGCGATCGCCATAGGCCTGAACCGTCAGGACGCACCCGATACCACCCGCATGGTCATAGGCATTACCCAGCGCCTCCCCCGACGCCAATGCGACATCGTAGCGCTCGTCACGGCGCAACGGAAGCGATTCAAGGAGTTCGGCGATGCGATGTCGGTAGTATGGAAGATTCTCGATACCCTGACGGACCTCGACGCTCTTACTCCAGCGAGGCAGCTCCCCCACCGGAATGGCAGGAATTGACTCCCGTGCCGGCCCCGCGACATGAAGGATATCGACAAGACGAGCAATCTCCAAAAAGCGAACAACTTCACCTGATGCATTGACGAGCGAAAGCAGGCCTTCTCGCCTCATGAGCTCACGAGCGCGCGTAAGCAGGAATGCCAAGCCCGTCGAATCGATAAAGCTAACAGTCTGACAGTTGATGACGACACGACGCACGCCGCGGCCAATCAAAGCATCCAGCCGCCGACGCAGCGCAGGCACCGTGGCGATGTCGATATCGCCTGGTGGCGTCAAAACCGCTATGTCATTCCACTCATTCATACGACCATGGTTCCCCAAAAAAGCCCACTCGATGCATTCGTTTCCCCAACCGTGCGGATTCAACCCGCCCAGCGTCGTCTATGAACGACCCCGTAAAAACTCAAGGGACACCAATGCAATGTCATCGTCCAGCGCCGAATCGGTAAATCGGTCAAGCTCGCCCAAGACCTTGCCGCAAATGCCCGACACGCCCTCCGCCGAAACAGAAAGCAGAAGATCGCGCAAGCGCTGCTCGCCAAAGAACGCTCCGGTGCGGTCACGGGCCTCAATCGTTCCATCCGTATACATAAAGAGCATATCGCCGGGGGCGAACGTAAAGGCACCCGTCTCGTACACCATGCCTTCGAATGCGCCGATTACGCCCGATTGGCATCCAAGCAGTTCGACCTCTCCCCCACGGGCCTCGCCGCCACCCAGCGGCATCGACTCTGGCCTGATGACCATGGTCGGAGGATGGCCCGCCGAACAATACGTTGCGCGTCCGGCTTTAAGGTCAATCTTGGCGATAAAGGCCGTCACGAACGTCTCGACTCTCGAAAAGCCCATGAGCATGCTGTTAAGGGAGCGTGCCATGCGGGCGGGCCCCGCACCCTCCCAGGCATAGGCCGTCAGGGCCGTCTTGACGAGCGCGGACATCGATGCGGCCTCAATGCCTTTGCCAGACACATCACCCAGAATCATGACGGCGCAGTCGTCGGGAAGTCGGATGAGCGTATAGAAATCGCCGCCGACCAACGCCGAGTTCGTGGCCGACAGGTATACCGAATCGGTTGCGATACCCGGAACATCCCCCAGGGAATTTCTCATGCCGATCTGGAGGGTCTGAGCGATATGGCGCTCCTCGCGCTTTTGAGATTCGCCTTCGTAGATCAGTTCAAAGTCATGCGCCAAGTGCACCAAGTAGTCATATTCAAGGTCATCAATCGGCTCTTGGCTGCCATCACGAAGCAGCAGTGCGCGCGTCGTCGGGCCCTTCGCAACAGAAGCAGGAACAATCGCGTCGTTACTGTGCTTGCCATCACCCTCAGAGCGCGGGCGCCCCGCCTCGATGCCGAAGTCGACGTAGAGACCCTGGCAAGGCAGACCATGCGTCCTAAGCCAGCCTCCCATAGGCATCGATTCATCAACGCGAGTTATACGGACGTGCTTAAGGTCCTCGGCACTCGTGCCGCCCAAAACAGATGCCTCAAAGCCATCAGGGCCAGCTCCCAGACGTGCCGCCGGCGCCGTCATAGAAAAGAAAAGCTTCTCGGGATCGTCCGGCAAAGCAACGCGACTGCCGCCTTCAAAATCTATGACATAGGAGTCCAGACTGGCGTCATACTCAACAGGGCAAAAATGGCAGTTGAGCATATTGCAGATCTCGGACGATACCGCCTGGGTAGCCGCGGCGGAATCGTCTAGAAAGGTAAACAGCTCATCACGTAAGACATTGAGCGAGCGGCCAAGCTCGGCCGTGCGACGAGAGCGAAGGCTCGATGCCATTCCGACCAGCTGGATAGACAGGTAATCGCAAATGACCTCAAGTACATTAACGTCATAGGCGAGCGGTGCCTGGGGGCGTTTCCAACCAACTTCCAACACGCCAAGGATCTGCGTACCGTAAAAAACGGGAAGACAGATCTCGCTGCGGTACGGAGGCATATCCTGCATGCGCAACAGGTGCTTAGAACGATTATCCAGGTCCATGAACATACCGGAGGCGGCCCTATCGCCCTCAAGGTCCTGCTGAATCGACAAGCGACAGGCACGCGACTCGCGAAGAACATACGTCGGAATGCCAGCGCCATACGGCAAAAACTCGGGCAGGTAGCTGTCGTGCAGCTCCTTGGAGACACCGCGAAGCTTAAAACCGCCGCTCTCAGAAAAATAGATAGCGGCACCCGAAGCATCGAGCGTTCCTACAAGTTGGTTTAAAACGGTATCAAGCAGACTGGGTAACTCATCGGAGCCCACAGTGCTCATAATGACCGAGAGCGTGCCTGAGAGACGCTTGTTCGCCACTCTGAGCTCCGATAACGCACGCTTGAGTTGACGGTCGTGAGAATACTGCTCCTCGATACTGTGAAGTGCCACCAGGACGCGTGGCGCTCGGCGCCCAAAGATGCGTGGAGGCGTTACGGAGCCTGCACGAACCAAGACGGGGATAAAGGAGCCGTCACTCAGCTTGAGCATCAGTTCGCTCTCGGAGCCATCAGTTTCAAATGGCAGACGATGTTCCGTCGCACGTTCAAAAGCGGACGAATACAGGACGTCTTTAACATCTCCACCGACGACATCGGCGCGTTCTTCGCACATCAAACCAAGTAAGCGATTATTCACATGCAGAATGGTTCCGTCGAGCTCGCAGATGATGACAGCATCGCTCGTGATCTCGACTAGTTGGGCAACGTCTGCCCACTCGTTGCGTTCAAGCGTTTCCATCGTGGCCCCCACCGTCTATCGGTAACAAAAAAGCCTCCGAAGAGGCTTCTCAAATGCGATGGTGTCGGAGGCGGGACTTGAACCCGCATGACCAAAAAGCGGTCACTAGCACCTCAAGCTAGCGCGTCTGCCAATTCCGCCACTCCGACATGCTATGTTGTTGATTCACGGTTCGTTTTGTTGGACCCGCGCGTTCAACGAGGAAGATAATAACCTATGATTCGAGAACTGTGCAAGCACTTTTTTCAAAAAAGTTTACGAATTTGTAAATGCGCTGGTAGATCTATATGTTCGGCCCCGAATCGGTGTTGCCTCCCGGCGCGTCCTCGGGCATGAGCGATATTTTGTTGCGCACTTCGTGCTGCAAAATATCGCTCCCCCTGCGGAATGCGCCGGGAGGCAACACCGATTCGGGGCCTGCAAATACATACTTCAGGCACAGTTCTCAAACATGTTCTGGGGGCTGATGTAAATTTGGTGGCTCGGCTTTGCCGAGCCCTTATATGGGGAGGCCGGAGCTAAAGCTCCGGCCTCACTAACTTTCCTATTAGATTAAGTGAGCGATCGAGGAATCGCACTCCCCCTGCCGAGTTACCGCAGGGCCCGCCCTGAAGTTACTTTTCAGAACACTCCGCACTGATATTTTCTGTATTGAAGACGTCGATGATGCACCCGTATACCATTGACGTCGACACCATCAGATGCGGACCGCGCGGTGACCCCACATTCCGCTGGCGCCCACAGGGCTGCCCTCGTT